>NZ_SMLW01000627.1:17168-29139 GCF_009711405.1 Fulvivirga kasyanovii
CTCAGGGCCCGTCAGGACCGCCGCCATTTCCTGTAAATACTGTTTCGAAACAGGACGTTACTTCATATACGAACTATGCTGCCAGTATAGAGGGAGAACAAAATGTTGAGATCAGGCCAAAGATCGATGGATTTATAGAGGAAATATACGTACAAGAAGGTGACTGGGTTAAGGAAGGACAACTGCTTTTTAAGATCAATGCTGATCAACTGGAGCAGCAGGCCAGTGCTACGAAGGCAACTATTGCAGCAGCAGAGGCCAATGTGGAGGCGGCCAAACTGGAAGTTGATAAACTAAAGCCACTGGTTGAAAAGAATATAGTAAGCCAAAAGCAACTGGCAACTGCAGAAAGTAACTTATCTGCAGCCAAAGCAGCATTACTCCAGGCAACAGCCAACTACAATAACAGTAAAGAAAATCTAAGCTATGCTTACCTGAAAAGCCCGGTATCGGGAGTCTTGGGAAGTATTCCTTATAAAGTCGGTGCCCTGGTGGGGCGTAATGAAGCCCAGCCTCTAACCACTGTGGCAGACATTAGCAAGGTAAGAGCCTATTTCTCGCTTAATGAAAAGCAATTGCTGGCTATCAACAGACAGTTCAAGTCAGATAAGAAAAAGAGCCTGGTAGATGAATTGCCCGAAGTTTCGCTTGTACTGATAGACGGATCGGAATATGAGCATAAAGGTGAAATCAAAACCATCAATGGCCTGGTGAATACACGTACTGGAAGCACTCAGTTGCAGGCTACTTTCCCTAACCCGGACTTTTTGCTTAGAAGCGGAAGCAGTGGAGAAATTAAATTCCCTGTTGTGCATAAGGATGTATTCAGGGTTCCTCAGAATGCAACCTTTGAAATGCAAAACAAGAAGCTGGTTTATGTGGTAGGTGAAGACAATACAGTTAAGCCTATGCCGGTGGAGGTAGTGACCAGTATAGAAAAGGATTTCATAGTTAAGTCAGGTCTGAATGAAGGGGACAGGATAGTTACAGCCGGAGCAAACAAGCTTAAAGATGGCATGCAGATAACACCTCAGGGAGGCAACGTGGCCGGAAGCCCTTCAACTTCAACTGCATCAGCAGCCTCAGCAAAGTAGGCTGCACCAAATACATTAGCTAACAAAACGATATCATGTTAAAGAAATTTATAGAACGTCCCGTACTTTCTACAGTGATCTCTATTCTCATTACTATAATAGGGGTCCTGAGTTTAACATCCCTGCCGATCGAGCAGTACCCGGAAATAGCCCCGCCTACCGTACAGGTGCAGGCGGTGTATACCGGAGCTAACGCAGAAACCGTACTAAACAGTGTGGTTATTCCTCTTGAGGAGGAGATCAATGGTGTGGAGGGGATGACTTATATGACCTCTACGGCCAGTAATGATGGTGCTGCCAATATCAGTGTTTACTTTGAGTTGGGTACTGATCCGGATATTGCAGCGGTGAACGTGCAAAACCGGGTAGCCAAAGCCAACAGTAAATTGCCTCAGGCAGTGCTGCAAACCGGTGTTACTACCCAAAAAAGCCAGAACAGTGCTTTAATGTTCTTTTCCTTGTTTTCGGATAACAAAAACTATGACGAGACCTTCGTAGAAAACTACGCCAGAATAAACCTGGTGCCTCAGTTACAGAGGATCAAAGGTGTTGGTCAGGTTACAGTATTCGGTTCTAAGGACTACTCCATGAGGATCTGGATCAAACCGGAGAAAATGGCGGCTTATAATCTTATGCCCTCCGATATCCAGAATGCCTTAAGAGAGCAGAATATTGAAGCGGCTCCCGGTAAGTTCGGGGAGAATGCCGAGGGTATTTATGAGTACGCCATTAAATACAAAGGCCGTCTGGCAGAGGCTGAGGACTATGAAAACATTATTATCAAATCAATTGGTAATGGTAATTACCTGCGACTGAAAGACGTAGCGGATATAGAATTGGGAGCTTTCAACTATGGTACAAAAAATATAGCCATGGGTAACCAGGGTGTTGCCGTGGGTATATTCCAGACTTCGGGATCGAATGCCCAGGAGATTATCAAGCAAATAGAGTCAGTACTGTCGGATAACAAAACAACTTTTCCTGAGGGCTTGGATTATGTAATTCCTTACAACACCAAAGACTTTTTGGATGCCTCTATTGACCATGTTATCCAAACACTGGTTGAAGCCTTTATCCTGGTATTCATTGTGGTGTTTATTTTCCTGCAGGATTTCAGGTCAACATTAATTCCGGCTATAGCAGTACCGGTAGCTATTATAGGTACTTTCTTCTTCCTGCAGCTATTTGGTTTCTCTATCAACATGCTAACTTTATTTGCCATAATTCTGGCGATCGGTATCGTAGTGGATGACGCCATTGTGGTGGTGGAGGCCGTGCATGCCAAGTTAGATGAAGGGGCGAAATCCGCTAAAAAAGCTACCCTGTCAGCCATGAGCGAAATTACTGGTGCGGTTATTTCGATTACACTGGTTATGTCGGCGGTGTTTATCCCGGTTTCGTTTTTGAAAGGTCCTGCCGGTGTTTTTTATCAGCAGTTTGCGCTTACACTGGCCATAGCCATTGTGATTTCAGCGGTCAATGCACTTACACTGAGCCCTGCACTCTGTGCTTTGCTCCTAAAGCCTCATAATCCTTCAGAAACCCATAAAAAAGGTGTGAAAGCAAGGCTTTTTGGCGCTTTCAATACAGCATTTAATACCGTTACCAATAAGTATATCCACTCATTAAGGTTCCTGGTAAGGAGAAAAGCCGTAGCCATAGTGGGATTGCTGGTATTTGTGGCTATAGCCGTCGTGCTTTTCAGGACTACGCCATCCGGTTTTATCCCTAATGAAGATCGTGGGATAATCTTTGCCGACGTTACCATGCCGGCAGGTACTACGCTGGAGCGAACAGAGGAAGTAGTGAGAGAGCTGGATTCAATATATGCATCTATGGATATTTTGGATGCACGAATGAACATTGTAGGTTTTAGTTTGCTGAACCGTGTAAATGGTGGTTCATACGCTTTCTCAGTAGTGAGTCTTAAAGATTGGGATGAAAGAAAGGGAGATGGAGAATCTGTGCAGGCGATAGTGGGACAACTCTTTGCAAGAACAGCCCACTTCAAAGACGCCAGGGTGCTTTTCTTTACCCCTCCAAGTGTGCAGGGTTTTGGTAACGCCGATGGATTTGAGATGAGGTTGCAAAACAAAGGAACAGCCAACTGGCATGAGCTGGCAGGCACCATGGGTCAATTCCTGGGTGCATTAAATGCAAGGCCGGAGGTACAATATGCACTTTCATCCTTCAACCCTAACTTCCCGCAATATAAGATGGACATCAATGTGGAGAAGACCAAGGAGGCCGGCCTCTCTGTAAATGAGATCATCAATACCCTCCAGGGCTATTATGGCGGTTTGTATACGACTGACTTTAACCGTTTCGGGAAGCAATATAGGGTAATGATCCAGGCCAGGCCGGAAGACCGTGCCACAGCCGAATCGCTGGACGGTGTATATGTAACCAATGCGCAGGGCGAGCTGGTTGCCATCAGTGAGTTTGTGAACATGGAGCGGGTATATGGCCCCGAAGTGGTGAGCAGGTTTAACATGTTGAATGCTGTAACCATCAACGGTAAGGCCAACCCTGGCTACAGCTCCGGGGATGCGGTAAATGCTATCAGGGAAGTAGCAGCGCAAACACTACCTAATGACTATGCTTTTGAATTTTCAGGAATTACCCGTGAAGAGGTGAAAACAGGTGATCAGGCCATACTTATCTTTTTGCTGAGCCTTGTTTTTGTTTACTTCCTGCTAAGTGCGCAGTATGAGAGTTACATATTGCCCCTTTCGGTTATTGCTTCACTGCCCGTGGGAGTGGCCGGAGCCATAGCGTTTGTTAACCTGGCAGGCCTTGATAACAACATTTACTTTCAGGTGGCCCTGATCATGTTGATTGGTTTGCTGGCAAAGAATGCTATCCTTATTGTAGAGTATGCTATCCAGCGAAGAAGAGCGGGAATGAGCCTGGCTGCTTCGGCTATTGATGGAGCCAGAGCGAGGTTGAGACCAATCCTTATGACTTCATTTGCCTTTATTCTGGGTCTGATGCCATTGGCGCTCTCTACCGGAGTAGGTGCCGTGGGTAACCAGTCCATTGGTATGGGAGCTGTAGGCGGTATGCTTATCGGTACCATATTCGGCGTGTTTGTAATTCCTGTATTGTTCGTGATATTCCAGGGTTTGCAGGAAAAGATCAGCGGTAAGATGGCTCAGGAAGATGACGCCGAAGCATATAAAAGCAATGGACATCAAAAGCAGACAGTGGAAGCATTGGCAGAATAATTCTAAAAAAGAAAACAAAATGCAAATAAGAAATATATATACGGGATTGTCCGGGGTGATATTAGCAGTTGTTTTATCATCCTGTCTGGCAACCAAGAAATATGATCGTCCTGAGATAGAGACAGCGGATTTGTATAAAAATTTTACAACATCAGACTCTACCACCCTGGGGGATATACCCTGGGAGAATTTGTTTCCTGATGATCAGCTTAAGAAGCTCATAAGTGATGCACTGACCAATAATCAGGATATGGGCATAGCTGCGCAGCGAATAGTAGCTGCACAGGCCTATTTTAAGCAAAAGAAGCTTGAGTTTTTACCTTCAGTGGGTGTTGGTGCGAGTGTTACACACCAGGAGCTTGCTGAGAATAGCCAGTTCGGCTCTTTCTTTAACGGAAGCATAGACCAGTACCAATTGGCGGCTGACCTTTCGTGGGAAGCAGATATCTGGGGCAAGATCAGGAGCAATAAAAGGGCTTACTATGCTGCTTACATGCAAAGTGAGGCCGCCTACAGGGTAGTGCAGACGAAGTTAATAGCTTCTGTTGCTGCTACATATTACCAATTACTTGCGCTGGATGCCCAGCTTAAAATAGCAGAGGAGACCGTTGAAAACAGGACTTCCAGCCTTGAAACGATGAAAAGCCTGAAAGAATCAGGGCAGCAGACAGCCGTTTCGGTAAAGCAGACGGAAGCCCAGCTTTATGGTGCTCAAATTCTGGAGGCTGATCTTAAAAAGCAGGTGCAGATTGTTGAGAACGCCTTGTGCATGCTGCTGGGCATAGCACCTCAGCCTATTGATCGTGGTGTGCTTGAAAATCAGGAGCTGGACGTAGATATGAATATAGGATTGCCCGCCCAGCTCGTCAGGAACAGGCCGGATGTAATCGAAGCTGAGTTTGGGCTAATGCAGGCATTTGAGTTGACCAATGTGGCACGTACCCAGTTCTACCCTTCACTGACACTCTCGGCAACCGGTGGTTTTCAAAGTATTGAGTTTGATAACTGGTTTGATACAGGGTCGTTGTTTGCAACCATAGTTGGGGGTTTAACGCAACCTGTTTTTAACCAGGGCAAGATCAAAGCGCAATACAAGATATACAAAGCGGAGCAGGAGCAGGCATTGCTGAATTTCAGGAAGTCGCTTTTAAATGCAGGCCAGGAAGTGAGCAATGCCATGGTTACCATTACGGCAGAAGATGAAAAGTACGACCTGAGGCTCAGACAGCGTGATGCCCTAAGCGATGCTGTAGAGTACTCTGAAGAGCTGTTGGTCAATGGCTATGCCAGCTACCTTGAAGTATTGACGGCAAAGGATAATGAACTATCAGCAGAGCTGAACCTGATAGATACAAAATATAGAAAGCTTACCGCCATAGTTGATCTTTATCAGGCACTTGGCGGAGGATGGAAACAGGTTGATTTGTAGTTTATAGTGGCACTGTTGGGGAATATGCCCCTTCAGTGCCTTTCAGTTGGAAAGGATTTTTATAATGAAGGCGGTTATTGAAAAAGTTGCATTTGAGCTTTTCCTGAAACATGGGCCAAAGCGAGTAACTATTGATGATATTGTTGCGGCGACTCCGATTTCAAGGAAGCATTTTTATGAGCTTTACCTGAATAAGGAACAGTTGATAAAGGCTATGACAGGCCGTTTTCTCCTGAATGCCAGGCTGGAGATCAACGAAGTTGCACCGAAGGAAGGTTGTCCTTTGGTTGCACTAATCAAAGTACAGTACCACTTTTTTCAGCATATCCAAAAGCTGAGTTCCTCATTTATTTATGAGGTCAGAAAGTATTTTCCTGAGTCGGTTTCTGATTACGACAGTTTCAGGCAAGATCTTGCCGACTCAATGACAGCGTTTGTTGAGAACAGCAGGGAAAAGGGCTGGATAGCAGAAGGCGTAAATATTCAAAGGTATGTGAAGCTCCAGCTCTACTGCCTTGAAGAAATTCTGTTCGGTCGTCTGGATCTGATCAACCATGGCAGCCAGGATGAAATAGCTGGTTTGGGAAGTGACATTATTTTTAATAACACCCGGGGCATTGTGAGCCGGGAAAAGATAATGGTGTATGATGAGTTAATCAGTAGATTGAAGAAAGAGTATGGAAACATTAATTGAGCACAAAGTCAGGATACTTAGTGAAGTAAGGGACATTCTAACAAAGGACGTAGGTATCATGGAGTCGGAAATCTCCATGGATTGCGACTTGCTTAAGGATTTAGGTTTGGATTCACTTGATCTGGCTGATCTTGTTTTCCGGTTGGAAGTAAGGTTTAATATCCGGATTAAGGATGAAGATATGGCCGGAATTAAAACCATTGGTGATATAGTAGATTACCTGGATACAGTAATAAACCCCGGCTCTTAGCTGAGCCGGGATTTACTATTGTTAGTTTCCTACCATAAAAACAGCATTGGCAAACAGAAGCTTTCCATTTTCCCAGAAACCTCGGAACAGAGGGTTGTCTACCATATAAACGATTTGGCCGCTGCCAATATTTTCTACACCAAACACCAGGCTGTTTTGGAGTTTTTTAGTTGCCCTGTAACCGGCAAACCCACTTATCGGTTCTGCTTCTCCCTTAATAACCCCTACATTACCACCTTCGCTTAAGAAAGCCAGATTCTGGCTGCCAGATTTTAATGTGAAATAGGCCTTATCGTAGCCATAGGCCAGTGGATGAGTGTTGTCTAGGTAAATTTTGAATATAGCCCCAAAAATGGAATTGCTGAGTTGGTCGCGCTCCTGGTCTGCATAGTTGCGCAATTGCTCCTCGAGGGTGGGCTTATGCTCATCTTCCTTTTTCTCCTTATCAGAAGCGTATTCTTTAAGCCCAAAACCATTTTTGTCCTTGAAGGAATTAAGAGCATTGCCTATGGCGATTACCTTGCCACCTCTCCTTATCCAGGTGTTTACTTTTGCCAGGGTAGTTTCGCTGAACAGGCTATAATACCCATTGGGAACGATCAGTACATCGTAGTCTGACAGGTCCACATTATCAAAATATGTTGTGCCTATATTGGTTACCGGATACTCCAATTGTCGTTCAAAGAAGTGCCAGATCTCACCAAAATTTAATGATGAGGTTTGTTCCCCGGCCAAAACCGCTACTTTAGGCATATTTACCCTGGCTACATCTCCGGAACCCAGATCAACTCCGTTTTGAGCAAAACCAGTAGATACGGCAACTATATTCCTGTCGTACTTATTGGCAAGTTCACCAATGATCTGGTCAAAGCTGCTGCCAAAGCTCTCATTGGTTCTTCGGGTAATGACTATGGAGCCTCTGGAGAAATTTTCACCTTCTATTTGCAGAGGCTTGTGCGTTACCCTGGCATTTATACCTTCCTGGAGTACGGCTGCTAAAAATTTTGCGTCCTGTAAGCTTTTATAATTAAGAATATAAGCATAGACATGGTCAGGGCTTTTTCCGGCCTGCGGCTTTTGCGCCTCATACTCCCCTGAGATATCTACCTTGTCAGTTAACGCATAGGCATCCAGGCCATACGCATAGGGAAGGGACCACGCCGTGATATCATAGGTAAGCGTATCTGAAAGTTTAACAACAGGTTCAAACAGGGCAGTCAGTAGACGTGACTTGGGCTGGTATGCGCTGATTACCAGGTCCTGCCCACCCATACTTACAGAGGTCATTTGATTGCTCCTGTAGCTAAAGCCATTCAAAGCTCTTCGCTGGTTGGTCGTGCCATAAGTGATGTGTTGTTTATCCAGGAACCTCGTTAATGCTCTGATCTTATCGATGTTATTATCAGCTTTGATCACATAGGTCTTATATTTTGAGCTTGGGTTCTTTTCATTCTGCTCAAAGTATTTTTCAAACTCATTGACTACTTTGTCGGCGTGCATAGAAGTGATCTCTACTGTAGATATTCCGGTTGTGAAATGGTGCAGCAACCGGTCTTTTAGTGTCAGTGTATCTCCATATTCCGTTATGATGCCCAAACCTGCATAGCCATGGCCCGCCTGCTCATAAGTCATGCCTATGGCGCCATTGTACGTAGGGTAAGTGTCTCCATAGCTGGGGTAAAGCAGGTCAAAATGCTGCTTGGTAAAATACAGCCAGTTGTTGGCATCAAAATATTTTGTGTGGTTTTTTCCGATAATGGTCTGGAATTCCCTTTGCCAGGGAGTGATCACTTCATGAAAAGGCTCTGCCGCCGGGGCAAAGTAATAAGGGTTGTTTACATATTGCTCGTGAAAATCCACATGCACATGAGGCATCCACTGGTGATAGACCTCTGCCCTGCTTGCCGACTCCACCTGTGTTTGCCATGCCCAGTCCCTGTTTAAGTCAAACAAGTAGTGGTTAGGCCTCCCTCCCGGCCAGGGCTCGTGATGCTCAATAGCATCACCATTGGGATTGAAATACTTATCTCCATATTGATTGTAAAAGTTGGCATAACGATCCCTGCCATCAGGGTTTACACACGGATCGATAATCACAACCGTGTTTTCCAGCCATGCTTTGGCACGCTCTTCGGTTACAAGTGCATGAATGGTTTTCATCGCAGCTTCTATGGAAGAAGCCTCATTGCCGTGAATATTATAGCTCAACCATACGATGGCTGTTTTATCACCGGACGGAGGCCCATCCATGAGTCCTGATCGTTTAAGGTTGTTTTGCTTAATTTCGTCAAGCCTCGCCATGTTCTCTTCTGAAGCGACTACAGCTATGATCAGAGGGCGGTGCTCATAGGTCTCTCCGTACTGCTGAAGCTTTACCTTGGTTGATGATTCTGCAACGTGCCGGAAGTATTCGACCACTTTATGATGACGAGTGAATCGTGCTCCTAATTCATAGCCCAAAAACTCATCGGGAGATTGCAGGCTTTGTGTATAACCTGTGGAGCAGATTGACAGAAAGCCTATTAAAGCCAGTATTTTTTTCATATAAGTAATATTTCGCTATTAAAGCTATATAAAGTCAGTCAATAAAGCATATTTATTTTGAATAGAGGTTATTAGGCAGTGTAATTGGAGGTAAGGTGTGAGACTTGTCACCTCCTTCGCCACTGGCAACTCTGCCAGAAAGCAAAATGAGCTATCCAAAATTTACTATTTGAACACCATCATCTCATTCAGCATCTTGATGTCTTATTCTAAGAGTATCGAGAAGTGTATTTTTTCTTATTTGACATAAAAACCGAAAATAAGATCAATCAATGTATCTTATTTTCAATTTTTGATCAAATTAACGGTCGATGCAAGTGCTTATTTTGTTTTTGCCAAAAGCCCCTTCACCTGTGGCACGTGATGGTCTAAATGGGATTGGAAAAAATCCATGGTCTGTTTGATGTTGATCATACCTATCCGGGGGTGTTTAAAAATTTTCTTGCTATATAGTGCCGGGTCCAGGCTCTCAAGAAATGCCTGCATGTCCTTTCTTACAACCTCCCAGTCTTTTTTCAATTCTTCAAGGTGTATTTCTTCAGGGATGCCGTCTTTTACCACTCTTGGGGCTTCAAATTTTAGCGGGAGGAAAAGAGAGATTTGCAACAAATAGCTTCTAAGCTGTTGCTTTAGCGTAGACGGATGCAAAGCGTTGGGATCAAGCGTCTTTTTCTTCATATAAGCCAATGGCAGTTTTTCGGCCTCCTTCATATGATACAACACCTGCGCAACAGACCATCTTCCTTCAGCAGGTTGGGTGTTTAGTTTCTCATGGGGCATGTCCTCAACCAGTGCGAGCAGGTTGTGCTTTGACCTTTCCAGCCTCTTGAAATAAGTAAGTATTTTTTTATCCATATAGGTCAAGGTATTAAATATATTGATTTTGACTTGCTGTAGTATCCATATATTTGAAAATTACGTAATTGTTTGGTGTATTTTTATACATTGATAACTTTAGTATTATGAAAAAAACAGCGGCACTTGTATTATCAAGTGGAGGAGCCCGTGGCGTAGCGCATATTGGTGTTATAGAGGCAGTACTTGAGGCAGGTTATGAAATCAAATCAATATCCGGTAGCTCGATGGGTGCAGTAGTAGGAGGCGTATATGCGGCTGGAAAATTACCTGAGTTCAAAGAGTGGGTTTGTAACCTGGATAAGATCGACGTTTTTAAGTTGATGGATTTCACCCTGAGCACGCAGGGTTTTGTACGTGGTGAGCGCGTCTTTAACCAAATGAAATCATTCATCGATGATTCTAATATTGAAGACCTCGACATAGACTTTTCTGCTGTTGCAACTGATATAGTTAATAAAAAGGAAGTAGTTTTTAATTCCGGAAGCCTTTTCACGGCATTGCGGGCTTCTGCAGCCATTCCGTCGGTACTCAAGCCCAGTGTTATTAATGGTGTGGAGCTGGTTGACGGCGGTGTACTCAATCCTATACCTATAGCCTACGTGAAGCGATCGGAGAATGATATTGTTGTAGTTTCCGATGTCAATGCGGCGGTTCCTTGTGTAAAGCCGGATATTCCGGAGTCTTTAGATGATAAGGGGCGTTTTGCTCCACTGGTTGAAAAATGGAACAGCATTTTTCCTAAAAACAATAATAAGGTCAAAAGGCTTAGCTATTTTGAGTTGGTGGCAAAATCGGTTGACCTCATGCAGGACCGAATTTCAGAATATATTATTGAACACAGTCGCCCTGATATTGTTGTTCGGATATCAAGGGAGACTTGTAGTACCTTTGAATTTTATAAAAGCAAGGAACTCATAGACTGTGGGCGGCAGGAATTTGATAAATCATTAAAGCATGCATTACTCGGAGCTTAATAAGGCAGTTGGCAATATTGATATTTATTTACTTGACCAGATTCTAAAAGGCCGGTTTGAAGGGAAAAAGCGGGTTTTGGATGCAGGATGCGGTGAAGGCAGGAATATGCCGTACTTCCTTAATAACGGCTATGACGTCTATGGGATAGATAGCAATCCTTTGGCCATCAAAATGCTGCACATGATGCATAAAACAATTCCTAAAGACCATTTTTTGGATGGTAAATTAGAAATGTTACCCTGGAAAGACTATTTCTTTGATGCCATCATTTGTAGTGCTGTTCTGCATTTTGCGCAGGATCGTGATGCATTTTATGAAATGATAGAGGAACTAAAACGGGTGCTTAACCAGCAAGGTATTCTTTTTATCAGGATGGCTTCTACCATTGGCCTGGAAAAAACAAATGATGATTCATTCAGCTATTTGCTTACTCTGGAGGATATTAACAGGCTTGTGAATAGCTCAGGCTTTGAAAAAGTGGAGCCCATAAAAACAGTATTAGTGGAAGGTCAGCGTTCCATGGCAACACTAGTATTATCCAAATCTTAGAATATTTTTGAATCTTCAATAATAATTTATAGATTGTTCGCCAATCAAAACTTACTAAAACAATTATGGAAGCAACATTAGATTCACCAGTAACCGAACAGCGTCCGGTTGAATACGCAGGATTTTGGCTTAGGTTTGTCGCCTATATCCTTGATGCTATTATTCTGTCTATTGCATACTGGATCATTATTTCTCCACTTTTAGGGCTATTTGGCTTAGGAACTTTTAATTCATTCTCATCCGGCACTATGACAGAGGAAGAGATGATGGGGATGGCTAGTATCTTCTCGGGTTCAATAGTCATTATCCAAATCATCAGTATTGTGCTTTATTGGCTTTACTTTGCCTTGA
>NZ_SMLW01000606.1:0-4669 GCF_009711405.1 Fulvivirga kasyanovii
ATTGGTTTTAACATAAAACCGAAGTCATAGCAGCATCAAAACTCCCTCTCCACATCGATCTACATCGGAGAGGCCTAAGCTGACCTACAGGCCTAAGCCGGGTGAGGTCTTATGCACAGAAAAGATAATGCAGTAATACTTTCTCTAGTACTTAAACCCCTAATCCGCTTACTCCACATACCCTCTGTGTTGTTTACAATGCAAACATTCGAACGCATAAAAAACTGATCCGGCATGTTCAGATTTATTAGGGCCGAATTGCTTATCATAAAAATCATCCCCGTTCCAATTATCCACAATGTTATCAAAAAATTCCTTCGGATCGCCATTTGGGGCATGTTGCACGAAATCATCATGTTGCCAGGTTCCAATGAATTTCATAAAATCATTGCAGTGAACCAGCCATAGCGCTCCCTGGAATGCATTAAAGGGAGCTGTATGGGCCAAATCATCAACCTTTGCCTGTTCAATTTTTAAAAGATTTTGTTCTTTTGGCTCAAGGATCAAAGAATAATCATCACTATTTTTCAGGTATTCGTATTGTTCAGATTCAGTTAAGATTCCATCTTTGGTCAAAAAACCACCTTCCACCTGATGTTCGAAACCATATTTCCGATCATTCAAACAGTCTAAACAAACCGTTTCTATTGCTTCAGAACCCTCATAAATTATTTCAATAGAGCCGTTTAATTGCAACCTTGGCGAAGAGTCCTTTTTGCAGATAGAGCAGTGGGAAATATCACTGCTTAATTCAAAAGGGGTTTCTGAAATTGGGGCATTAAAATATCTTAAATCTAAAATTTCCATTCTTTTTATCTATTGCTTACAACATTATTACAATTGCTTTATTGCTATCATAGCATGCACTTTTCACTTCATAACAAACAGCAACATAGCACCATTTCGTGAAAATCTACAAACGGCCACTATTAGCATAACATACATTCTAATATACTGCGATGGACTCCCACCCTTCACCACAATTCGGATGCATATAAAATTTAAAAGTAACTGAACCCGGTAACGATGTCAATACTCAACCTGCTATTTTTCCAGGAGATACAGGTGTGAATTTTTAATCGGCACACCTCCTACAAAGGAGGATTTTAGCACCTGCGCATCAGTCTGTTAGCAGGTATTTCCCAATTACCTACAGACCCGGGTGAGGTTATACGCACGCAATGCCGCAACTCCAGCCCTACAAAGCAGCTAAAAAACCAGAAAGTAGTACCCGAATCAAATGCTTGATCAAAAGTAAAAAACCACCGGCCCAACTGTCCCATTGAGGGGACTACAGGGGTGTTTTGCCAGCCTGAAAGAAACGCCTGATGCTATTTGAAAGTGTGCAGAACACCCTCTATCCCGATTTTCACTAATCGGTATGTCTCCCTCAAGGGAGAAGTTTTGGGTGGGTATGCATTTGTTCGTTGGTGGGATTACTTTAGCAGGTGCTTTCCTGTTGAGGATTCCGAATATTTTCTCCGCTACTCTGCGAAAATTTCGGAATGACGAGGCTTGGATTTGTTTCTTAAATAAACAAAGCAGTATCAAAACTCCCTCTTCCGTGTCGGAGAGGATATGCTGGCCTAAGCTGAAGCGCTGTTGTAGAATTTTTGTATGCCAATTGCTGTTCTACAGTAGTACTGATGGCTGTATTTAATAAACTCGGACTGATCTTATATTTAACACTCACTATACTTAGTATCTCGTGTTGTTTGGGGCAAGGGGCATTGAGCGGTAGTGCCGTCAGTATGGATATTGAACCAGAGATAGGCATCCCGCTGGCTGGCTATGGATCGAAGGACAGAAGGCTGGACAAGACGGACTGGAAAGGGGAAATCCCGCATTGCTTCATGTTCAAACCTTCCATCGGCCGCCATGACGCAATCAGAAGTAAGGTCATATTTCTCCAAAACGATCAGGAAAAGCTTCTCTTCATTAGCCTGGACATGATCGGGGTAAGCTACCGTTTCGTGAATAGCATCTACAGGCTCATCAAACCGCTGGGCTTTGAGCGGGACCAATTGTTTATCTCTGCCACACATACACATTCCGGCCCGGGTACTTTAACGCGCAAGCTACCATTAGCCTTCCTGGCCACCGACCTTTTTCAAAGGGAGAATTACAACTACATCGTCAGCAAGGTGTATGAAAGTATCTTAATGGCCATCGAGCAGCAGGAGCCCGTGGAGCTGTACCGCACAGACTTTCGGGCTGACTGCCTGCAAAAGAATAAATGGCGGGACAACAGGGAGTACCATGTCGACGATGAAGTTCAGATATTGCTACTGAGGAATTCGCAGGGCCATTGGCTGGGTGGAATGATCAATTTTGCAATTCACGGAGGGGCTTTGGGGCCAACCAATTTAAAATATAGCGCCGATGTTATCGGGTCTATAGAAAGAAATATGGAGCAGTTGATCGCATCCAAAAATCCTCCTGAGATGACCCAGCCTACCATGGCCTTATTTCAGGGGGCACTGGGCGATGTGAGGGTGATTGAGCGTGGGTACGACAAAATGCAGTGGACAGGTGAAGAATTTGCACGGCAGGCGGCCCCTGCACTGGAAAACCTCCGGCCGATGCCTCCAAACCTAACCAGTACTACTTCCAAAATTTGGCTGGGCATACCCGGATATTCTTTCAAATATGCCAACCGTAAAACCCTGGCCAAGAAAAACTGGCTCCCTCCCCTAAGGATCCCGATTGCGGGACTTATGAACCAGCGCACACGCATCTCCATAGTCGGCGTAGGTGATATTATGATGTTTACCTGGCCGGGGGAAGCCTCCACCACACTGGGCCTGCAACTAAAAACACTGAGCAAAGAAATGGGCTACGACCATGCCTGGGTTTTGGGCCTTACCAATGATTATGTCGGGTATTTCACCACACAAGATGAATACTACGAGGGCGAATATGACTCCAGAAGCTCCTTGTTTAATTTCAGAGGCGGCCGCAGGATCCTTAAAAAGCATAGAGCGGAATTGCAAAAAATCATTGAAGTGGACAGGTTGGAGTTTGAGGAGTTGATTTCGGTGCGTGATCCGCATGGGTCAAGGTAGTTGATATTTTTATCCCATTCCTAATCATCATTTATAAAATTTAAATTTCATGATGTCTCTTTCACAGCTTTGTCATCTGTATCTAATTCCCTTTAATAGTTTTTCCAGTTTATCAGAATTACCAGATGTCCACATATCATGATCTTTATAGAAATGTCCAATCATCGTATCGCTGTTTAAAATCGTAAGACAATCATACATCGGGCCAGTCCACCCATCTGACAGTCGTTCATGAATTATTTTCACCTTTGAATAAGGTAGCTCAGTATCCGCAACTGCTCCTGACAGTGCCCTCGTTCTAACCCTTAGAACTTTATCTTTTTCATTAAGGTCTAATCCAACTACAATATTTCGATGTTTATACTTTGCATTAAGAATAAGTAGTACTGTGATGGTTGAGAAAATAGCTATTGGTAAAACTATGGCGTAAGTGTCCAACGACATATTACCAAGTCCATATAAAATCTTAGTAAATGTGCCTCTGGAGTTGGTTTCTGAGCCATCGAAATGAAATATTGCCACAATTGAAAATGTCCCGGCAAATAAAGCAAATGCTGAAATCAGCCTTCTATATATCACTTGATCAGAGAAACCGTAGTAATAATATTCAGATTTGAATTTCATAAGTTAGTGTGTACTTGTCTTTTTTTCGAAGATGGAAAATTTAAGCTTTCGTACATTCAATCTCCTCATTGACATTTCGACATCTGCGACGTCACCCCGTCTGGTATTCTTCTCCACCTTCAAAACTATTGTTAACTCGTCCTTTTTAAACCCTTCATCTATTTTCTTATCTACCACTGTTTTTAATTCTTCTTCAAAGTCATTTTTTTTAATTTGCTTTTGCTCAAGGATGAGTCTATCCGGGTACAACTCAACTAAAATGAGGTTCGCATTAACCTCATTTTTCGCCCCACATTGAACAAATACGAAACTTAGCACAATCAGAAGTCCTGAAATAATTCTCATACTTTGCCTGGTGGTATCGCTATCTATAATTGGTCATTTAATAAACGTTTTGAAGCAACTAAAATCTGTTCCTGGCAGTCAGTTGTAAATCCGCTGTGTTCAGCCTTTTCAAGTTTAAATCTTATAAAGGTAATGGGCGGTTGCCTAACCCGCCCGACCGGATTGTTTCCTTCATTTTGGTAAGTACCTCGTCTCGCCATAATCAATAAATTTAGATAAATGGCCTACCAAGTTATAAAATTTATGTAATAACAGGTTAGGTTTATTAAGTGCTAATTCAATTGAGGGTTCCGAATATTTCCTCCACTGCTCCGTGAAAATTTCGGAACGAACTCTACTAAGCCGGATCTACATAATGTCAGGATGTGTGCAATCTAAAATACCGTAGAATCTTCGAGAGACATCCGCTGGGAAGTAGAAAAATATAGAGCTTGGTTTTGAAATAAGGTATTGGTAAAAAATTCGGTCATCTGGCAGATCAAAAAGAAGCGCAACTGCAGCTCTGAAAGAGCGCTTTCTATCAGCAAAAGGTGCAGCCTTTTGTTAATAATCGAGTGAGGTTCAAGCCCTGCAAGGGAAGAATTTCTTTAGTTTGGCTGTATTACTACGGTCAATGCTTCTGAACAGTTAAGCTT
>NZ_SMLW01000606.1:4944-26026 GCF_009711405.1 Fulvivirga kasyanovii
GGTGTGCACATTAGTCTTTTTGTTCCAAATATTTTCTCCGCTGCTCTGTTAATTTCCTGATAACGAAGCTATTCATAATTCTTACGTTGAATAATCCTCAATTTTAATCAGTCTCCAACTATCTCCTGAGCGGATAAATGTATATTGAATGTATATGCCATTTTCAATGCCTCTCAGGAATATCTTTCGATAGGGTGAAAGGGTAGCAACATTGAGGGACATCATACCTTCCAGCTTATTTGTTAATTCCCAATGTGCCCAATTATGTGATGGTATCGAATCGTAAGTGGTCTCATAATCATTGTCGTAATCTACGCCATAATTCGGAAGGGGAAATTGTATATGTTGCACCTGGAAGGCTGAGTCAGAAGAAAAGCGCTTTAAAAAATTGATAAATTCTACTTCTCGTAGTGAGTCAATTACTTGTTCAGTAACTGCCAAAAGCTTCCAGTTTCCATCCTCTTTTAGAAAGAAGTAATTCTCTACATAGTCTTCCTTAAAAGAAATGACAGACATCTTCACCTCATCATCAGTTACATCCTGATCAAAGTGGGTAATCGTGTCATTTTGCAGAACGGGGATATAACTTTTTGAGGTATAAAAAGCATGATGGCTCCACTCAGCCGGGGTTTTTACTTCTTGTCCATTAACATGAATAGGATATTTTATACTGGCTTTTTGAAATTCCTTGTCCCACATAAATTGAGAAAAGAATTGCATAAATGGCTGCTCCTGATGGCTTTCGGAGGGTTCCGTCTCCACAGGCTCTTCCCGGGCTATTGGCTGCGATATTTCTATTGGCGATTCTTCAATAGTATGCACGTGCTCTTCCTTTGAAGAAGGTTTTTGACATGCATTTATTAGTATGAAGATAATTATCGATATGTATTTCATTACTGTATGCTCTTCTTTTAAGACCTTAACTCCCTTCACCTCAGCTACATTCAGCGCCTTTATCTCCTGGTAAGTAGGTATACTGAGAGGTGCCCTTGCTGTAGCTTTGAAAGAGCGTTCTCACATTTACCTATGGTAGTGCGCGTAGAGCTTCTTCCAGCTCGCTTTTTTTTTGCAAAAGGCCTGGTCATATGGCCTTTTGCAACCTTTATAACGAATTTAAGCAGCACCTTAAGTTTCACGGTCATGTATGACACAATAAGCCCCGTCAACGCATGGGTTTAAAGAAAATAAGCGCCTGAATGATCAGCCCTATTACTATTAATACCCCAATTTCTATATTGGAGATCAGGTCGCTGGTAGAAATGGACCTGTTCGAAATTTCTATTTGTCGTTTTCCTTCTTTGAGCTGGATCTTCGATAACTCGTCCAACTGCTGGTTGAGGGCAATATGTTGCTGATATATCTCCTGCTTGTATTCTAGAGAAGGGTTTTCCTCAAAATTTTGCTCCAGACTGTACAGTTCATCCAGGCTATTTCTAAAAGATTTAAAGTACCGTGCTTCGCTGGTGGTTAGTTTTGTTTCTGCATATAGCTCCACCAGGTGATTGATAGAGTCATTTAAGTGATGGTTCACCTTGTCTTCCAACGCCAGGTCCAACTTTTTATCCTGTAGGTTTATAGATAACCGGTAAATATAATCCTGTGCCACCAGCCGGTCTTTGTAAATGGTAGACAGTGATCTTTTAACCACTTTAAAATGGTTACTGTCCATTTTATTGGTAGCTAACACCAACAGAAACACCACAGCCAACGCACCTACAGCTTTTAACTTTTGTACCATAATAAAACTCCATTTTTATATTTAAACACTGGACAAACTAAAGAATTCCTCAGCGAATTTGTAAATCTATAAATATACCCGAAGTGAGCGAATACTCAACTCATTCGCTGCCAATATTCCTTAACCTTTCTACCCAGTTGTTCAGTATCATTTTTCTTTCTTCATCGGCAAGTTTCTCTACCGAATAAATTACTTCGGGTTTAAGTACGGCAAAGCCAAGAAACTCCAGTATACCGCGATGTATCGGAAACAGAATGGAGTTGATGTTGCCGTATTTGTCATCTACATAATTCTTTTCAGGACCACCGGTGGTCACGGAGAGGAATGCCTTTTTTCCGACCGAAAATCCATGGTCATAAATTTTACCGTTGTCATAAAACTTACCCATGGTAAATACCTTATCTATCCAACCTTTTAAAATAGCTGGCACGGAAAACCAATACAACGGAAACTGCCAGATCATGATATCGCACCATGCTACTTTTTCCTGTTCTGATAGAATATCTGCCGAGAATGTGTTTTGTTGCACCGCATATTTTTCTTCCTCTTGTTGTTTGAAAAACCCTGCATTTTTTAATTGTGTGAAATTTCTTTTATCACTAACGGGTTGAAAATTGGTTTGATACAAATTGGAAGTTTTCACTTCGTGTCCGGCCTCTTCCAATGCGCTAACGGCAGTATTAAACAAGGCTGAATTAAAACTTTTTTCTTCGGGATGTGCTAGTACTATAAATATTTTCATCTTTGGCGTCTTAAAAGTTTATACTATAATTTTTATAGTTACAAAACTATTTTCAGTACTTTGTATTTGCAATAACTATCTAAATCGATAGGTTAAAGAAAGAGCATTATGAAAACAGAATGTATAAGCGATTGCGTGAAACTAAATGGAAAAAGTTACCCTTGTCCAATCAGCGTGACCATGGACCTGGTGGGTGGAAAATGGAAAGCTGTTATACTTTATTACTTGAAAGACGAACCGAAAAGATATAACGAGCTTTGTAAAGAAATGCCCTGCATTACGGAAATGACGCTGAGTTTGCAGTTGAAAAAGTTAGAAAAAGACGGCTTGATATCAAAAAAGGTCTACGGCAAAAAACCTCCCTTAAAAGCTGTTTACAGCCTCACAAATTTCGGTAAAACTTTTATACCCGTCCTGAAATTGATTACTGAATGGGGCAATCAGGCAGTCAGCAAAAAGGGCGAATTTGTGAATGTCTAGCTTGGGAAGAACAGTCATGGCTTTTAATGGTTGCTTTCAATTATTATCAATCCATTTTTCGTCTGTTAAATCTTCCATATATTTTTCTGTTCCTTCGAACCCGTAAGCCTTTAATTTTTCGAAATACTCAGAATAATCAAACTCTTCGTCCATAGGCTCCAGGTCCCAAATAGCATCAGCCATCCAGCCCAACCAGCGCGGGGGAGCAGGGTATTTCCTGAAGTAGTTTATCCTATCAGCTTCCGTGTCCAGGTTTCTGCCATACCATGCAAAAAACATCATGATATGGGTTTCCCCACTTCCCATTCGCCACTGTATGCTGTACGGATGAGAATCCGGGGCATAAACCCACGGTGGCGGTACATCGCCATACTTATCCAAATATTTGTTCAGCTCCTTTTGATAGTAGTCCGAATTTTCGAATGGTTCCATGGTTTAATTGGTAAAGAGGTCTGTTATACCGGCATTCCTTTAAGATCATAATTAGTGCTTCTTCCTCCTGCTGCCTCCTTTTGTAGAATACCTTTGTCTATTAAATCGTTGATGTCCCTTATTGCAGTGTCTTTTGAGCATTTTGCAATCTTTGCCCATTTTGATGAAGTCAGCTTTCCATCAAATCCGTCTAATAGTTTATTCAACAATTTCTTTTGCCTTTCATTGATCAGGGTTTTAGAATGTCTGGCCCAAAAGTCTGCTTTAAACAGAACCCTCGCCAATATTGAATCCGTGGACTTCAAGGTATTGATCAGGCAGTTTAAGAACCACCTGATCCATTCGGTTATATCAAGCCCTCCTTTTTGGGTCTTTTCCAGTATTTCATAGTATTGCTTTCTCTCTATTCGTATTTGAGCAGACATACTATAAAACCGCTGATTGCTTTTATCCGACCGCGACAATAGCATATCGGTCAAGGCTCTGGTTATCCTGCCATTTCCGTCTTCAAAAGGGTGTATGGTCACAAACCATAGATGAGCTACGGCTGCTTTTAATACCAAATCCATTTCCTGGTCCTTATTAAACCACGTCAAGAATCGCTTCATTTCCTTTTCAACCAGTGCTGAATCCGGTGCTTGAAAATGTACTTTTTCTTTCCCCATAGCTCCTGACACAACCTGCATCGGTCCGGTGGTATCGTCCCGCCAGTTGGCTACTGTTATTTTGTACATTCCACTTCTTCCGGTTGGAAATAGCGCAGCATGCCAATCAAAAAGCCGGTCAGCAGTTAATGGGGCAAAGCAGTTTTGTGTAGCATCCAGCATCATTTCTACAACGCCATCCACATTTCTGTCCGATTCAACCGAACCCGCTATTTCCATCCCTAACCTTCTTGCAATCGACGAACGTACCTGGTCGGGATTTAAATACTCGCCTTCAATTTCAGAGGATTTTAACACATCAAGGGTTAGTGTATCAAGCAAAGCATCACTCCTCAGGTCGAACCCTAACGATTCCATCTTACCTACAAGCCTCCCCTGCAGGTTTCGCGCCTCGCTGAGCAAATTGACTACCGCATCATTTTGCCACGTAAAACTTGGCCAGTTCTCTTTTTGATGTATAAAGGCTCTCATTTATCGCAGAATATGCAACGAATATACACATTATTCGTCGCAAAATATGCAACGAATAGGCAGTTTATTCGTCGCATGTCAGTTCTGAAATCACAAAAGACACTAAGCTACAACTCATTAATAATCAGACACATTAGCTGTTTTTAATCTAGTATTAACGAATATATAACCTATTAATATTATTATTTATATGTTTAATTACAAAATAATATTTAAGTTTAAAATGGAGTAAGTCGAAAATCCTGTTAACAGAGTAGACAATCATTCAACCTAATAACTAATGAAAAAAATCTTAAACCTTGTTCTTGCATGCTTGTTGTTATCTGTTTTTGCATGTAGTGAAGAAACCATTGAAGTAAAAAAGCCTGATCAGGAAATAGCGACTGATGCGAGGAATACCAATTCCGACAAGAAATCTTCCAATGATGCACGCCTTCCCCCAGGAGAATGCAGATATGCATACCCGGACAATTGCACACTTTACGTATCATGCAGATTGGCTGCAGCAGGTCTTAGGCAGTGGGGGTTTGATGCCTCAACCTACCAGGCGAAGCTAAGCATGATCAATACACAAAGTGGGTATATTCCTAACTATGGTGATGTAGCTATATTTGATACCGGAAGCAACTGGGGACATATGGCTTTTGTGGAATGGCGTGATCCAAATACCGGTCAGGTTCATATTAGCGAAACCAATTGGAATGGACAAGATTTTAACTGGAGAACTATTGGTACAGGCGTTTCATACCCTGGCCTAATGGGTTATTATCATCCTTAATACGACCTAATTCGTAAGTTATAGTAACCGGGCAATCGTTTAAGTATTAAGGATCACGAACGCCCGGTTATTATCCTCGTAAAAATCTTCATCCGATTATCTCATACGGGCAAACTTATTGGTACATTTCTACCCTCAAAGTAACCTTATGCCCAAATAAGTCCTATATTAGCCGTGTTTATACAAACTGAATTTACAGACATTGTGTTCTGGTATAAAACATCCGGAGAATATAATGGATAATAAACGTATCATAGAAGACCTCCTGAAATCGCACGGACTAAAGAAGACACCTATCAGATTAGAGATGTTGCAGTTGTTTTTCAAATATGATTTTGCGCTGTCGGCAAGTGACCTGGATACCCTCATGAAATCGGGGCATGACCGGGTAACGGTGTACAGGGCATTGGCTTCATTTGAAGAACATGGGATTCTGCACAAGGCATCGGAAGATGTGCAGGGCATAAAATATGCTATGTGCAGCAGCAGTTGCCCTGATGAGGTCCACACGGATATGCATGCTCACTTTACCTGCGACGAATGCCATCATACCTACTGCCTCGAAGATGTAAAAGTACCTGAGGTCAAAGTCTCTAATAACTACGCTATCGACAGGGTCAATTATACGCTCAAGGGTACCTGCAAACAATGTAAATCCTGATCTATGGCCGAAAACTGGAGCGGGCATTACAAGCACCTCAACGAAAAGACACCCCCGGCTGCTATGCTGTCTCGCGCACTGGCGGCCTTTCAACGTGAAAATGCAGGTAATGGCGAAAAGCTATCTCTCGACCTGGGGTGTGGCAATGGTATAGATACCCTGGCCATGTTGCAAGACCACTGGCAGGTTACGGCCATAGACCGCGAACGGCAGGCTCTGGAAGCCGTGGAAAAGCTCGCTGAACCTGAATTACGGAGCTACCTGACAACCCGGTGTATCGACTTTGCCGAAATTGATATACTTCCTGCTTATAAACTTGTCAATGCCACTTTCAGCCTTCCGTTTTGTCCGCCTGCCCGTTTTGATCATTTGTGGCACATCATCTGCAATGCGATTTCACCAGGAGGCAGGTTCAGTGGCCAGTTCTTTGGTGTGCGGGATTCATGGAGCTCCAATCCCGAGATGACTTTCCATACACGGGAAGGGGTTCAAAAGCTTCTTGCGGGATTCGAAACCGAACACCTGGAAGAAGTGGAAAAAGAGGGTAAATTAATTTCAGGACAACCCAAATACTGGCACGTCTTTCATGTAGTAGCCAGAAAAATATAACCTCATCCTGCACTTAACCCGGCCTGTGGGTCAAGCTTTTTTAATTCCTTTCGTAAAAGCAACTGCACCACTATGGCGTACGCCATATTTTCAATGGCCAGTGCATAATAGATACCGTCAAGACCCGACATCAATGACAGCAACAAAACCAGAGGCACAAACAATATAAGCTGACGGGCCACGGGTATGGTGGTAGCCAGCTTGCCCTTGCCGGTGGCCTGAAAAAATATAATTCCGGTAGACGCTACCGGAAGCCAGGGCATAGCCAGAAATATAAGCCGGAGGTTGTTCAGTTCGCTTTCGATCAATTTTTCTCCCGGGATCATGAGCGAGATCACTGTCTCAGGGAAAATGATGATCGGCGTAAGCAGTAACAGTATGAGGCCAATAGCACCCAGGCGAAACGTTTTTATAGCATCCATACAACGCTGCCACTTATCTGCACCATAGTTAATGCCGATTACCGGCTGCAAAGGCTGCAATAGCCCCATGGCAGGTACCGATACAAATGAAAACAGCCTGAATGCTGCACCAAAAAATGCAATATCATGGTTGCTACCATAAGCAGCTACAAGTCTGAACAGAAAAAACTGCCTTACCACATTAGACAGTTGCATAGACAGGGACGAAGTGCCTACACTGATCACATCTTTGATGATAGCCCGCTCAATGCGTACTCTAAAGCGCCCCGTACTGAATGACGACCTGCCACCAATAAAGTACCATGAAGTAAGCAGGCTGTATATGCCCATGCTGAACACACTGCTCCACGCGGCGCCGGCCACACCCATGGAAAAAACGGTAATGAACAATGGCGTGGTCAACAGGTTAAGCACTACACTTATCATGGTGTAGTTCATGGCTTCCTTTACCTTACCTTCCGCACGGATCAGCCCATTGGCCGACAGCCCGTAGATACTAAAGAAAATACCGCACGTATAGGCCCAAAAATACTCTTTTCCAGCCTCCAGCACCTCTCCCTCCCCGCCCATCAATGCTACTAACCCATCTGTAAAAAGTAGTCCGGCTGTCATTAATACCGCTGAAAAAAGCAGGGCAAGTGCCAGCAGGTTGGGGATCACTTTTCTCTGTACTTTGACATTGCCTGCACCTATAGCGCGACTCAATACAGAGCCTGAGCCTGCCGCTATAAATCCGGTAGCGGCTGAAATGATAAGCGTAAGCGGAAATAAAAGACTAACCCCCGCAAAAGCATCCGCCCCGACCAGATTGCCCAAATAAACCGAGTCTATTAATGAATTGACAGAGATCATGAGCATCCCCAGAATGCCGGGAGGGGAAAGTCTCCGTGCAACCTTCCATAGATTATCGTTTAGCAGGTCAGGTCGGTTGGTCATTTAAAACTGCTTTAAGAAGGTGACTTTAGCGATCACCTGCTGTTCAGCGAAGGGTTGTTCAAGCCCCTGAATGCGGGTGTCGTTAAATACCAGGTATATGAATGACAACGGCCTGTACTCCCAGCTCCCCCGGATGTTCCACCTGCCTTGTTCATCGAAAGAGTTGTACTGGTAAAATGCCGAAAGCTGTACTCTTGGGTTAAGGGCAAACCGTGCCCCAAGCGTAGTCAGGTGGGTCTCCAGGCTCTCTTTCTGCGTGCCCAGGTCGTTCAGTTTATTGTATTCGTAATCAGCGGTAAATGCCATATGAGGTATAGGGGCAAACCTTACCCCGCCATTGGTGGTAATCTTCTTTCCGTTATAAAAATCACCCCAGCTAAACGATCCGGATACGGACAGCTTTCTCGACTGATCGGAGTTGTATTTTACCTGGTGGTTGGTATAGTAATATTCATCGTGAGCTATGGATATTCCCAGCGGGGCAAAATCAAAGTTTATATTCTGCCAGGTAGGATAGATGGCATACTCAAAGAAACTGCCATTGGTAAAAATGATATAGATGGGGAACAGGTAGATATTGGCCTGCTGAAAGTTTCCGGGATCACTGGCATCGTGATAGTAATTAAAAAAGGCCCCGGGATCAAAACGGCGGATCCATGGAATATTCTTGGGCCTCCATATAAAGTAACCTCCCGGATTATGCCTGATCACATTATTTTGGTAAACAAAACCCATGTCGGGATTATAGTCTTCGGTCACAAAGTTGGTAAGCCAGCCCAGGTAGAATTTATTGGCAGAATAGCTGGCAAACAATTTACCGGCCAAGCCAAGGGTATCGCTGGAGTTGTCCCTCGAACCGGAGAGCATATAGGTGACGGTCAGCTCGTTTTTAGGTCTGATCAGTCCGTCAACGGTCAAAGTGGTATTGTTGCTCTGGCCTACACCTAATTCATCGGAATGCTCATCCTGACGATGGGTGAGCATAATACCAATATTATTTTCCTGTCCGTAATTCTGCAGGTATCTTGCTGCTCCGAAGCTGGCCGCCGGGGAGTTGCCCGTTTGCGCCTGGTGAATGTACAGTCCGGCTATAGACCTTTGGTCGTCCCGCATGGTGTACCTTACACCCGCATCGATTCTGGCAGGCTCGGCATTAAAATTACCCTGCAAGCCTATGGTGCGGCTAAAAAATGGTTTAATGGACAGGTCTCCCGCGCCTGCCCATATACCGGAATTCTCGAGGAAAAACTGTCTTCTTTCAGGGAAAAATATGTTGAACCTCTCCAGGTTGTTTACTGCCCGGTCCACATCTGCCTGGGCAAAATCAGTGTTAAAAGTCAGGTCCAGTACCGACCGCGGATTGATGGCCCATTTCACATCGCCTCCTATTTTCACATCACTATCGGAAGTATTTTTTCCTGCAGCTTCGCTTTCATCATATTGATATAAAAAATAAGGTTCCACACGAATATTAGCACTTGGCTCAGGCACCTTAAGTCCTTTTAAACTGGCCGCATAGGTCATCCGGTAAGGAGAAAAAGACTGCGGTATAGCAGGAAAAACCGTATGTTCATAATCCCTGCGGGCCAGCCTCGTGAAGGTGAGGCCCCACGTAACAGAGTCTGTCTGGCTGGGCCGCTCGTAGCGTATGGACTTAAAGGGAATGGCAAATTCGGCGTAGTACCCCGAATCTGTCTGGTGTGTCCTCACTGACCAGAGGGCATTCCAGTCATTATCAGTATTGTTGTCATTAAAATTCTGGAGGTCACGCTGGTTGCCATATGGGGTGGTCTGAAATGACACACAGTACTGTTTCAGATTTTGAGGGTCGAGCTGAATGCCGAAATTGTCGTTCTCCTGCCAGTCAAAGTCCCTCCTCAGGTCCTGCACCCGGATTCCTTTTTTCCCAAGGGAATCTGCACAGAATACCCCCAGGTACAAATGCTTCTGGTCATAGAGCAGGCGCACGTTTGTCCTGTGCTTAAACTCACCGCCCTGTCTGGGCTCAATCTTAAAAAAATCATTGACGGTCGGAGCATTTTGCCAGTCCGCTTCTGACAATTTTCCATCAATTTTTATGTTAGCATTGGCGGACACCGCCTCCACTTCTACAGGAGCCAGTGGAGGGGGAAAATTCTGATTGTCCATCTGAGCATGCATTGTAAAGGACAATGCCGTCATCATGATCACCAAAAAGGGTAGTTTCATAGTTATTAATGGGTTATAATCGACCAATCTTATTTACTGATCAACTTATATGGGATAATTCATTTATTATTTTCAATGCTACCGATCACCGCCACGGTCTCACCTTCATTGACCGGCGGTGTGCCCAAAATGATCAGCACCACACCGCTCTGGTCAGCGTAAATATCCTGAAGACGATTTCCAAAAAAGTCAGTGATATAGCCCAGGTACATACCTTTGACCACATAATCCCCGCTCGTTTTGGCGGCGTAGAATATACCCTTGTGATCGCTGCTCAGGTATGACCTTTTTTTAATTACAGCGATAGACGGTGTGGCCAGCGGCTGACCTTCCAGCATTTTGAGCTGCTTAAGCAGGCTTTGCACGCCTTCTACAATTTGCCCGACCTGTTGCTCTTCTGACCTGCCCAGCCCGCCACACTCTATGTCCATAGCCGGGATACCAGTTTTAAAAGCTTCGGCAGAGCAATAGGTACTTAGCCCTGCCGTTTTTCCGGTAACATTGAACACAACTACATGGTCAAACCCCATATTGGTCGCCATCAACCGGCCTTTTTCTGAGGCCTCCGGCATATCATCGCTGTGATAATAAGCTGTATATGGTGTGAGGTCTTCCGGTGCGTCACCGCCATGCATATCGAGAAAGTAGTCACATTTACTGATCACTTCCCGTGAGATGAAGTCCGCAATACGTTCGGTAATGGTACCTTCTGCATTTCCCGGAAATGACCTGTTCAGGTTTTTGCCATCTGCCGGGTTCAAAAACGGAGTCCTCCCAAGAAAGGCACCCGTATTGGCCACCTGCACCAGTATCACGGTTCCTGAAAGTTGCCCGGGATCGATTTTATGTATCAATTGCTGACCTGCCAGTATAGGCGGGTATTCGTAGCCGTGTACCCCTGCCGTAATGCCTAAAACAGGTCCTTCACTCGCGCCATGAAAGATAGTTACCGGAATGGTCGCCTTGTTTTTCCCGTCAGAAAGCTCTACCAGTTCGTGTGTTTTTGTGCCCGGTTTTAACGCTTTTCCATAAAAGGTAAAGGGACTTTGAGCGGCCACCTCTCCTACGGCAATAGCAATACCTGCTATCCAAAGGGCATATTTTCTCATATCAGGCTTTTCTTTTTAATGGTTACCAGCCCCGCCAGAGCGAACAGGATGGTCAAAAGTGTTATTTGAAAAATGATGCCAGTAGCAACAGTGTACCGGTCAATGCTTTTTTCCATATGGAATTCCGGCAACTTTGAATAGTCCTCACGATGTATGCGCTGGTTCCAAAACAGCTTCCGGAAATAGAAGTCCGTGATTTTCTCATGGAATATGGCCAGGGCATCCTGAAAGCGCAAAAAAGTGTTAAGGTCGGTATGCACTATATGGGTGAATACATCCTGCATACTCACTGCCGGATTTATCCAGTGGAATCGGTTGGCCAGGATGTTCCTCTTCCTCACCTGCCCGTTGTAGCGATCTACCTCGTGCTGGCTTTCAATGTCTTTTAAAGAGGTATAAGCTGCATAAGCTTTGGCGAGCCTGTTGTTATCTATCAGGCTATCACTCCCTGCCAATTCGGGTTTATGGGCCAGAAATTCCAGAATCACTTCTTTTGCTTCCTGTTCATCGTTCTCGTTTTCCAGGCCAGTGCGGCGCGTAAGTCCTGCAAGTTCAGTACTGCTCAGCGGATACCTTGTAGTAACTACAATATTGAGTACGGAAGGAATAACAATAAGAAAAAATAACCAGCAGCCAGCAGCCGTTATGGCGTTAAAAGGTGAGTTTCTGCGGTAGCTAACGATCAGAAATAACAAACTAAACCAAAACGCATTATAAATAACCACACCTAGTATCCATAACAGTGCGGGCAACTGGTTTTCTTCTTTAAGCACACTACCTGATGTGAACAGCCCGATCAGGGACATTAACAGGGCCAGCCCGGTAATCAGGGTGAAATAAAACAGCAGGCGTACTATAACTATTCTGCTGATGCTGATTGACTGGATATACAGCAGCGGAAGTGTGCCATTCTCCTTTTCCCCTGAGTACAGGTTATAACAAAAGGAAATGATCAATAACGGGAATAAATAAACTATGACGAACGAAAGGTCGAAGTTACCGGCCAGCAGGTTGACCGGGTTTGCAAGCTCGTTTTCAAACAATTGATAGTGCAGGCTCATGCCTGTAAGCCTGTAGTAATAGCGAAAAAGGTCTCGCTGCCCGATAGCCAAAGCGGCATAGTCGTGCGGCGGCAAAATGGCATGATAGCCATGTCTGTACCAGGCAAAGGCGGGCTTGGAAGCTATATCGTGGTTTTGCTCCTCCTGCACGGTCTCCGGCTCACCTTTAAAACTGGCCAGATAGGTGCTGAACTCATTTTGCTCCAGCTCCATGATCTCCTTAATGACCTCACGCTGGGCATTGATCTCTGTTTGCCCATAGTAAATGGCATATATACCAAACAGGAAGGTAACACCGACCATAAGTAACTGGAACCTGTTTCGAATGAATGAGACCCATTCGTAGCGGATCAACGTTTTAATAGCCTTATCCATGTATTGGTTTACTTTTTCGGTTTGAATAGTGAAGGAGGAGGACAACGAAAGTGGTCCATCCTACTATGGAGATCATCTCCAGCTTGTAATACCGTAATATTTCAAAAGCAGAAGGAGTGACATAACTGAAATCCTCAATTTCATCCCAAAGCTCCCGGGTGGCTTTGTACTCATAAAATTCACCGTACCGCGAGTTTTGGGCCATATCGTTGTTCATCTTACGCACAAGTTCCCTGCGGTAGGCCTCCACTTTATCTTCAAAATCAATGGCGGTGTACAGGTCGGTGGCAGACAATGCCATGGAAAGATGCTGTATAGCCAGGTATGGATTGAATATACTGGCTATGCTGCCCATGCTGTTTTGCCGGTGAAAAATGGCCCTGAGCTTCTCCCAGTGGATATCATAAACCATATTGCCGTATTCCTCTCCGGCCTGCATGCTTACTCCTTCGAAGTTGAATGGCAATTGGTGCAATGAATCTACACCATACCTGGTAAGGTACTCCTTCTCAAGCCTGGCACGCCTCACCGGGCCGGGAGTCTCCCCATCAATACCATCCCGGATATCTTTTTGGATGCCCTCTTTAAAAGCCCGCATGGAAGGTAATGTATAAAAACTCTCACTCAGGTTGGCCACGGCCTTTGGCGTAAGGATGACCAGAAGTATCCAGCAAGCCAGCAGGGTAAGTAAAGCATTTCTACCCGTAGCCGACTTGAGGGATACCCATACCGACAATGAAAGAAAAATAAAAATGTAAAGGGCATAGATCAACACAAGCAATACCGTTCTTACTGCCACATCGGGCACGACCGCTGAGGACAAACCGCGGCTGGACAGTATGAACATACCGGCTATGTACGGGGCAAGAATAACTATAAGCAATATGCTGTATGCCAGCACCTTGCCCCATGTAATGGATGAATAAGAGGCACCCTGGCTGAGTAGTAGCCTGAGGGTACCGGTTTCTTTTTCTTTAGTGTAAGATGAGAACGCCAGAAAGATGATCAGCAACGGCAGCAGTACATAGAGCACCAGGGCAGCACTAAGTTCACCAAAGCGGATCATACTGCTGTGATCCTGGGCCGGACGGAACATAAATTCGTGCTGGTAATGTGCCTCCAGGTAAATCGATGTTCCGGTGTAAGTATCCAGGCCAAAATCAAAAACACTGAGGATAGTCTTCGGCTTGAATACGAAAGTACCGTAGTGTGCGGCTATGTGGGGATGCTTGTCCCCCTGCCCGAGCCATTCCTTTCGTTTTTCCTCCTGTTTCTCCGTTATTATTCTGCTTTGCTGGCGGTACGACAGGTAGCCACCATACAGAGCTACACCGAGTAGCAGCAAAATGATGATCCCAAGGGAAACTACCAGCCGCTCACGCAAGGCAATTTTTATTTCTTTTCTGGCTATGGAAAGTAAATTTCGCATGGTCTGTTAGTGCATATGTTTGAGGTAGAGTTTTTCAAGGTCATGAAAGCTCACATCTTCCGATTTAAAATCCTCTATCAATATCCCTTGCTTCATAATACCGATGTGTGTCCCGGTATCTTTCGCCCGGAAAAGGTCATGGGTAGCCATTAATGTGGCTACTCCTTTCTCCTTCATATCCAGCAACAGCTCCGAAAATTCATTACTGGCTTTCGGGTCAAGGCCTGATGTGGGTTCATCGAGCAAGAGCACTCTGGCTCCCCGGGCCCTGGCTAAAGCTATACCTACCTTCTGACGCATGCCTTTAGAGTAACTGCTTACCCGGCGGTGTATAAAATCGGGCTGCAAACCGGATTGCTTCAACAGCTCCTCTAACTGCTCTTTGTCGTAATGCTTTTTGCCCAGGCCACAGAAAAAGTCTAGGTTTTCCAGACCAGTCAGATTGGAGTAGAGCATCAGGTTTTCGGGTATGTATGACAGCAACTGCCTCGTTTCCTTCGGGTGCTTCGTTACATCCATGGCATTGATGGTAGCCTGCCCGGCATCAGGCTCTATAAAATTCAGGAACAGGTTAATCGTGGTGGATTTCCCTGCTCCGTTGGCTCCCAAAAGGCAGAAGATATCACCGCTCTTAATGCTAAGATCAAGCCCGTTAAGCGCGGTAAAGTCGCCATAGTTTTTTGTGAGGTTTGTAGCTTCAAGCATCTCAATTCAATTTTTGCAACCCAGTGATATAGCCTCCTGTTGAGGTAAATAATTTGGTCGCACTATCTGATGACAAGTCATACCGGTAAATCGCATTTTCATCGTTGGTAGCAATGGAAAAGAGTACACTTTGACCACTCTCCTCATGCATGATCATACTGCGCGACCCATAGGTTACAGGCAGACCTGATACAGCGCCTTCACTGGCCTTACCTTCCAGATCTATTTTGTAGTATCTGAATTGCGGCTGGCCGGTGGCATATTCCCAGAAGTCGCTCGCATCTTCCACCCTGGCGGTAAAGGACTGGCCGGATGAAGTGCGGTAGATGCCTATGCAAATGTTGCCGGTTGCCTCCTCAAGGTTGAAGAAGTAATCCTGGTCAAAAGTGGTCTCTCCGTTGTTGATCCTTAAAACACCACTTGGACTGCTGCCTCCTGCATTGGTAGTACCCAAGGCCTGTACATAAATATCTCCGTTGGAAGTTTTCACCATGCCCGAATTGGGGCTTTGACCTCCAAATACCATTCCTGTTCTGCCATCGGCTATTACTTTTTCTACCTGATTGGTCGACAGGTCTATCACTGCCACATAGGCCGAATCGTTGACAGGCACAAAGTTGTTCTCATAGTGCACGCCCATAAACAGTTTATTGTCGCGCTCAAGCATGTCCAGATAGTAAGTCCGTGTTGCTTCCGGTACCCTGCTTGTAACCGCACTGAGAGATATTTCATCTTCTATGCGCATGGTAGCCGGGTTGAAAATGATCAGTTTGGAAATACCTCCTGATACCGTACCGTAAGCCACAGTTTCACTCACAAAATGTAAGGTAGAAAAGGTATTGGCTCCGGGTACCACTACCCTTTCTTCCTCTTCCGGAAGGCCTTCGCTGTTGAAAGTGTACTTTACCAGATTGGCCGGGGCACCAAAAGGTGTTGCAAACAGGTTTTTTCCATAGGCTACAGTGCTCGCACTTCCGGTAAGTTCAATTGCATTGCTGTTATCAACACTCGTAAGGTCAAGGTTTTCAATGCCCTGGATATAGGTAGTAACATCAGGCCACGCACCGCTGACGGTAGAAACGGCGTAGTTTACCTCCGCCTCCGGAGTGGCAGCAGGGCCATCATCATCAGAGCAAGCCACACAAGCAAGGGCCGATAGAAAAAAGAAGGCGGCCCTTTGATGCCATAGATTAAAAAACTGATTTTTCATTGGTTGTTTTGGTTAGTGTTTATAAAAGTTCTTAGTGTGAGATAAAAAGCTCTTCCCGGCCGCTGTACGCTAAAATTGTCGTACGCCTTGCGGTCAAAAATATTAGAAGACTCCAAAGCCACGGATAATTTGTTTTCGGGCAGGCTATAGGATACTCCCGCGTTTTGTATGAACTGCTCCGGAATGGTGTTCTTCAGGTCCTTTCGGCCATCTACTGCCCAGAACAGGTAAAAATCATGCACATAACCTGCCGACCACCATGCGGAAAAGCTGTTTTTGCCGCCTAAGATGTTTTCTTTGGTAAAGCGTACTTCTCCATTGCCAAACAGGTAAGGAATGTTGGGGAGCCTGGCATCGAAATAGCGGTTATCAACCGAACCGGTAACTTCCCTGCGTGACCTGTTTCGAATATCCTGATAAGTAGCATTGGCCTTTACAGACAGAAAGGTAAAAGGCTTGTATTGCACTTCTGCCTCCACTCCCCTGACCATGGCTTTAAGCAGGTTTTGATACTGGGCAAAGAACTGCGAAGTCCTGAGCCAAATGATGTTGTCGGTCAGCCGGTAGAAGCCATTCAGCTCTGCCGTGAGCTTGGCCGAGGAAAACTGTACACCTGCATTGGCATTATGGCTTTGCTCGGGTTGCAGCGATGGGTTGGGCTTTACCATAGTAAAATCACCAAAGAGTTCAAACTCATCCGGTAGCCGTGTAGCGTATTCATAAGAGGCTTTAGCCAGGATCTGACTGGTGAAATTGTATTTTAATGATTGGGAAAAACCAAAGTTGGAGATCGACTGGCTGTGAGGCAAAAACTCCATATTCTGGATGGAATATCCCTCTGCGTTGAAAGCAAAGTGTTTCACTGCTGTGTAACTGGTTAGCCCTTTGGCAAAAACATGCTCATAAGCCAGCCCCATAACATTCCTGACCAGCTCGGTTGGGTTGCTGTAGTAGTCTTCTCCGTAGAAACCGGCAGCTACCGGGTCTTCACCCACACGCCTGAACCACGAAGAAAGTATATTGAGTGTAAAGCTGCCCTTGCTCCATGGGTTAAAGGTAATGTTAAGCCTGCTTACGGCATTTTTGGAAGTCAGATCCAGCAAATTTCCCGAAGTAGATATTTCCCCACCATCCGTGCGCCTGTAGTTTGCCTGTCCGTCCCAGGTGTAGGCATTCAGGGTGGTATCCTGAAAATAGCCCGATGTAAAATTGGCCCCTCCATACCACTTGAGTGTGGTGCGCGGCAGGATAGACTGCTTTTCATATTCCAGGGAAACTCCGGTGGTTGACTCCTCATAAGTCGCTTCCCCATAGGGCTGGGACATGATGGCGTTATGTTGAATGTCATCGACAAGCCCGGAATACCTCATGCTGAGCACCAGCCGGTCAGCATAGCTTTTATTGTAAACCCCGGCATTCAGATTGACCAGGTAGTTGGCAAACTTGTTATGAAAACGCCTTACCCTGGCAGGCTGCGGATTGCCACCGGTATCCGGGATCTCCACATCGATCTTATAGTCATTGTCGGAATGGTTGTAGAATGAAGCAATACCCAAAAAGGCCTGCTTTTCCGTATTTACCCATTGCCCGTTGAAATTGGCCTTGTGCGTATTAAATGACCCCACTGAGTATGAGGCATCGAGATAGCTGATGTACTCTTTTCTGGAGATGATATTAATGCCCCCGCCAAGGGCATCAGCCCCAAGATCAACCGGCACCACCCCTTTGTACACCTCAATCCGTTTCATCATGTTGACCGGCAGCGCATTCAGCCCAAAACCTGAGCCGAAGTATGACAGGGGAATACCGTCAAGGAAAAATTTCACCTGTTTACCGGACATACCATTGATATTGACCTGAGCGTCGCTGCCAAAGCCCCCGGTCTGCCGTACATTTACACCCGAGATCTGCTTGATGACATCACTGGTGTTGATATTTTTCGAATAGAAATCGCGCGTATCCAAAACTGCAACACTGGCTACACTTTCCTGTAGCTCCTGCCCTTCTGTTTTTCCGGTTACAGTTACTTCATTCAGCTCAGTAACCTGCTCCACCAGGGTTACTTTGATATTCAGGTCATGACTGGTACTGCTTATGGTCACAGTTCTTTTTTGAGGCTCAAAACCGATATAGGAAAGGTTTAGCTCATATGCTCCAGGCACCAGTTCTGCAAAAGTAAAATGACCGGCCTCGTTCGTTACAGCACTTTTCCCTGCATTGGAAAGCTCGACATATACACCGGGAATGGCTTCGCCTTTTTCATCCAGCACCTCACCGGAAATAGTTGCCGCGTATGCCCCGGAAATAGCCGGGCATGCTATGAAGATAATAACACATGTATAAAATCGAATCATATTTAAATGCAACTATGTTGCAAATATAAAATTAATAGACAAACGCAAAACACTTGCGTTTGAAATATTTAAAGAAAATGCCGCAACAGGCCGGATTTCAGGATGAGTGGACTCTTCGTCGCTTAATCAAAGGACACTTCGCGGATCAGCCCTTCGGCCATCATTTCATCAAGCAGCAGTTTTTCTTCATCGGACAGGCTGGTGGTATTGATCAGGCCATTTGCTTTTTCCCACAGCAGTTGATGCCCCGCTTCAAGTGCATAGGCCTCTTCCTCCTCTTTTTTAAATAAATAGACGCTGCCATCTGCTTTGGTTGCTTGTGGTACGCATTGGTTTCTCAGTAAATAGCCGGAAGAGTCGTATTGAAGTGGTATGATCTGCCTTTCTTCATTATAGGCCAGATAATTAACCGGGGCACTCATTTTAATGGATGTTTCCTGTAAGGGCGGGATTTCAAAAACCTCAACATCTGTATGTATTTTGCCCTCAGGCAAGGGGTGGCAACCTATTACTTTTACAGGGGTACGCTCTTCAGAATGGTTAAATACTATGGCTTCCGATGTACTCTCCATGATCCGCTCAAGGGTCACTTTTTCAATAAAAAAGAAATCGTCAGCGGCTGTTTTGGAGTGCCTCACTTCACCCCCACTATGCACCTCGGATATCAGGGTGTACTTCCCCGCGGGCGCATCCTCAGGTACATGATAGGTGAAATAGTAGTGCCGTCCCGACTGTATATTTTGTAAAATCTCAACCAGCTTTTCCGTTTTATGCTGGCCGCTCAGGTAATCGGCCACGATCATCAATGGCAGGTTTTTATTGAGGTATTTTAACTTCTTTACATCGCTGTTTTGAGGCTCAACCGGGTCGGGCAGGCCAAGTACGTGCTTTTCAAAAAGTATGGTTTCTTTCCCTTTTGGGTCCCTCACCCCGATCCTTACCCAAGGAAATACATGCACATCTTTCAGATGGGCCGTGTTGAAATTCCAGTGGATGGTGACCGTACTGCCAGGCACGGAGCGCTTGGGGAATATACTCATGGTGTTTTTACTTTCTTAATGTCTTCAATTGCTCCTTGCTGTATTTGACCGGGTACTCTTCAAACCATTTGGTCACGGTATCTTCACCGAGGTGGTCGTAAGTAACGGAAATCAGCTTTTCAAGCTTTTCCAGGTATGCCTGCCTGGCGCTATCGGGATCGGCCAGCAGGGACCTCTTTCGGTCTTCCTTCTCCTGCTTCCGGGCGGGAACATGGTGGAAGTACTGGTTAAAATGTTTTTGGCTGAACTCATGGTACTCGGGTGTAAACAAGATCATATTGTGCCACATTTCATCGATGATGAGCAGGTCGTCGGGTATAAAAACGCCGGGAATCTGGCTGATATACAAAAATTTTAAGGTTTCCCTCAGTATATCCCGTGCCTCATCTTCGGTAACATCATACATATCAAGAAACCGTGATAGTACGTCTTCATTTTCATACTCAAGTAGTTCGTCTAGCTGGTTTTTCTGTAAGGTTTCCATAAGGGGTTGAACTAGGTGGTAGCAGCAGCATGCATAAAGCACGCTGCTGCATGAACATCAAAAATTACAGTGTAGAAGTGCAGTGGCCACAGTTGCTGCAATGTGTGCCTCCTACGGCTTTTGTTGCTTTGTCAGCCAATATTCTGGAGATTAAAGCTTCTTTGTTGGTTTTCATAATTTTGAAAATTTTGGTTAATACCTACTCTTTCGAAGGTTTTCGGCTTACCCTTTACTATTGCAACAGTGTTGCATATATAATCATTACACAACTTAAATGCAACACTGTTGCTTTTAAATATTTGGCGATTTTATCCCGTAGATATATTGGCCTAAATAGCCATAATCCAGTAAGTAGTTGATTGCTAAAAAGTTGAAGATTATTATAAGCCTCCCAGCCGCTAACCGCCTTTAATCAAAGTCACCCTTCGCTTCTTCAAAAGAAAACCATTTATAAGGTACTTGAGACGGGGCTATGGTCACATCCAAGTAGAAAAAAACTTCCCACCAGCCACATTAATAAATATTACATTTCAAAATACGGCTGTATAACGTATAGATTTCCTGTATAAGCATAAATCACATGTTTTTAATGCTATTTAATCATTAATATTACAAAGCTCCTTTTCAATAAAGTTTTTTTAGTAAAATTATTTACCAATACATCATCCCCGTATTGGCATTATCAACTAAAACCAACTTATTATGAAAACCCCAATTGTTAAAATTTCCTTTGTTGCAGCTTTCCTGTTTGCAATTGCTTTTTTAGGCAACAGCCAATTAGGCTTGGCTAACCTTTCAGCCGACACGGACTTTACCTGTGTAGAAGAAATGGTATGTGAAGCATCTTTGACCGAAGCAAATCTTGTATGCACTTCATGGTCGAAGGTTAGGACTGACTCGAGATGTACAGGGGAGCACCAGGGAGTATGTATTTGCTACGAATACTGGGACGTTGAAAGAAGGGTTTGTGGTATCCCTGGTTCATCCTGGCAATGGGAAGAATTCAGGAACACCAATTATCGTACAGCAGGGTGCTGAGCCTGCCCATCAAATAGTGAGAAGGAAGAAGATCCTTCTCACTATCCTCTCAATGCTGTTAAATTAACTCTCCAACCTGAATTCAGTTTGGCCGTACGGTCAATGCTTCTGAACAGTTAAGCTTTACCAAACTTT
>NZ_SMLW01000006.1 GCF_009711405.1 Fulvivirga kasyanovii
ACCTGCTTTACTAAGCCTCAAAGGATTAGTAAAGCTATACAGCACATAGCCCACAAGCCCGAATAAAAAACAATAACCGAACAAGACATTCCGGTAATTCACTGCTTCATAAAAAGGTCGAGTGCTTAGTTTAGTCATCCGATGAGGTTATTTAATTTGATAGTGATAACGAACGGGATACAACTATCTTCTCGGACACTCATCGGATG
>NZ_SMLW01000145.1 GCF_009711405.1 Fulvivirga kasyanovii
ACCTGGACACCATAGCCCCCATAGGCACGGTACTGATCAATAACGTTACCTACAGACTGGAGGGGTTTGTAGAGTATGACACGGTATATTCAGAGGCTACATTAGAACCGCAGGTAATCAGCCGGTGGTTAAGCCCTGATCCACTGGCCGATGAGATGGCTAGCTGGAGTCCCTACAATTTTGCTTTTGATAATCCGATCAGGTTTAATGATCCTGATGGGCTGGCACCGTTCGACATTATAATAAATGGTGAAGAAAGGCAGGCTGCGTTTGATCAACTACAAGCCTCCGTAAAAAATGAGCTTACCTTGTCAATGGACGACAATGGGAAAATAAGTTATACCCAAAATGGAGAAGGCGAACTTTCTAAAAATGCTCAACAACTTGTATCTGCAATAGATGATCATTCTGTTACCGTAAACGTTAATGCTGGAAATGATACATTCACCGAGTCTGGTAATTTATTTGTAGGTGGTGCTTTTATGGGCAACACTGTAACAAAAGGGGAAGACGGCAATACCGTAGATACAAAACAGGAGGTAAACCCTGGTGTTTTAGGCAAATTGAGTTCATCATATAATAAGCCTGGTGCAGATTTATTACATGAAGTAACTGAATCATATCAAGGGGCACTAATTTCTCAATCTTCTGGCCAATCGGCAGGAAACGCTAGCGAATCGCCAAGTGTATATAATGCTGCACATTCTAAAGCCACTCCTCAATCGGGCCCAATTTACCAGAGATTAAAGACTAGCAGAGGAACTATAACTCCTTATACGAATTTAGCCACCCAAGTAGAATGGTACACTGAAAACGGCACAGTTATACAGACATTAAAGTAAAATGATATGAAATTACATTATTTGATAATTATTTTATTGGTTTCTTGTAAAGGAACCAGTAAAGTTGACTCAGCAGCAACCGTATCAAAACAGGAGATTACTCCAGTAGAGTTTAACCCTAATTCCTATGAGGTCGTCAAATTAGATTCTTTAAATGACGTATATCTCATTTATGCAAAAAAAGCAGGGACTTTATTTAAGATTGCATCAAAAAAAACGAGCAAAGAAAGATGTTCTAGAATAGAAGTAGGTGAAAAATACCCGTTTAATTTAGAATCCTTGTTTCCCCGTAATTTCCAAGGGAAATATGATTTGTCTCCTAAAAATTTACCACATGTAAGTGGTGTCGATTTTTACGGGACTACAATTACTTTGGAACCTGATTCCATAAATGATC
>NZ_SMLW01000036.1 GCF_009711405.1 Fulvivirga kasyanovii
ATCATATAATTTATACCGGGGTTAGACGACACTAACAACCCATTGATTATCAGTAAATTAAAACCAACCAGTAAATTGCATGACACGGGTTCGCAATGAATCACACCGGATCGACGACTACAGGAAGTTTATAAAACAGACCGGGGTCTCACATTCATCAGGCTTGTTGAAATAATTCTTCTACACTGACAGCCATCTGATTTTCAACTTGAAAGCGCACCTATTGGTGTGGTTAATTTCCAGACCTTACGGAACAAGCGTATAACCTGCGGAGTAAATGGATTGGAAAGTAATACAAGT
>NZ_SMLW01000557.1 GCF_009711405.1 Fulvivirga kasyanovii
GTGCGGTAGAAGAAAGAAAGTCGTTGCTTCACGAGCATATGGCTATGTTGAGTACATCCTGCTTTGCAGATCTTCTGACATATAAGGTAGGGATAGCGAAGCTTTTAACTCCCAATGAAGTTGAAATAACAGGTGAAAACGAAACGGAAATAGTCTGGGCAGATTACATAATACTCGCTACTGGTAGCCGCCCCAGGAAGTTGCCTGACATACCTATCGATGAAAAGATTATCTTAACCAGCGATGGCATTGAACAGATGGATCATTTTCCGGAAAGTATGGTGATCCTTGGAGCCGGGGTTATAGGCTGTGAGTTCGCGACTATCTTTTCAGGGTTTGGTAAAACGAAGGTTCACTTAATAGATAAGGGTGACAGGATATTGCCATTTGAAGACACTGATGTGGTAAAGGTGATAGAAAGGAATATGGAGAATAATGGGGTACATATTCACCGGAACTCGCGGTTGACCCGAATGGATATAGTTCACGGTAGGGTGGAGTATGAACTGGAATATGACGATGGGTCTCATGAAATTTTCAATGTGGAAAAGGCACTGGTATCAGTTGGCAGGGTACCCAACTATGAAAAACTTTGGGAAAATGGTGTCAATATAGTGCTGAGTAAGAGAGGCATTGAAGATAATGAAACGCAGACCAGCGTATCAAATATATATGCAGTAGGTGATATCACCGCAGATATTGCTTTGGTTAATGTAGGTGAGTTGGAAGGCAGGTATGCCGTGGAAAAGATATTTGGAGAACCCAAACGTAAGCTTATCTATGAGAATATTTCTACAATTATGTTCCTCAACCCTGAGGTGGCAGGTGTAGGGCTCAATGAAATCCAGGCTGCCGAACGGGGCATAGCCTATAAAGTGGTAACCCTTGACTATGGGTGCATTCCCAGGGCTATTGCCAAGCGGAACACCCAAGGCTTTATCAAACTTTTGGTAACGAATGATGAGGACATGAAAATATTAGGCATGCGTGTAGTGGGGAACCATGCATCCAGTGCCATCCAGGCCGTTGCCTTGCTTATAAGTATGGATAAAGGTATCGATGAACTTGCTGAGTGTGTACACCCGCACCCGTCTATTACAGAAGGTATTCAGGAGTGTGTACGTATGCTTTTAGGCAAATCCATGTTTAAGCCCGATGCATTAAGAGGCAAGCTTTCCTGCAAGACCTACACCAACGGAGAGTATGCAGATATCGTATTTTAGTCCTTGAGCTGCTCTACCTCATCACGGGTCAGCTCCAGGTCGTTTTCCAGCCTGAAGAGGGAGGGTTTATTGATAAAGAAAATAAACAGGACCAGGGGGATGAGCAGCAATACTACCAGGTTTCCGGTCAGCAATACAGTTACACATACAAACATGGCAGGGAATTCAAGTATGGCAGCTTTTATCAATAAGGCGGTCTGGTAGGTTGTGAGCTTTTCACTCAAAGTTTTGTTGCTCCCTTTAATCCCTTTTATAGATTGGCTAAAAAGCACCATACTCATGGGCATGGAAAGTATTACCAGGGCAGCACTGATATAAATAAATAGCTGGAGATCTTGTTTTTCTGTAGGATCAGGCTGCATTAGCTGCACATAGTTGATCGTAAGTACAGCTAATGCAAAAAGTGCTACGGCAAAGGCCATTGAGGTGTAAACCAGCTTAAGCACTCTGAACTGTTGATGAGGTTTTCTTTCGGTAGCTTGCATAAAACAATTTATGCAAATTCAGGTTTAATCCAAAGCTTAGGCAATATTGGTATAAACTGCCTGAACGTCGTCGTCATCCTCTATCTTATCGAGCATTTTTTCGATATCTTCCATTTGCTCTTCGGTAAACTCTACCGGAGAGTTGGGATTGCGCTGAAGTGATGCTTTGTTGACCTCGATACCCATGTCTTCAAGGGCTTTTGAAAGTGTTCCGAAATTGGTGTAATCGCCATAAACATACACAACACCATCTTTCTCCTCAATCTCTTCCATGCCAGCATCTATAAGCTCAAGCTCCATTTCTTCTATATCCATTTCTGCTGTTTTTTCAAACTCAAATACAGCATCACGGGAAAACATGAATTCAAGAGAGCCTGTGGGTACAAGGCCGCCTCCGGCTTTGTTGAAATATGACTTTACGTTGGCTACGGTGCGTGTAGTATTGTCAGTAGCACACTCCACAAATACCAATACGCCATGAGGGCCCTTGCCTTCGTAGTTTACTTCTACGTATGCATCGGCATCTTTGCCTTCAGCTCTCTTTATAGCAGCCTCTATATTGTCTTTAGGCATGTTCTGACCTTTGGCATTTTGAATGGCCGTTCTAAGCTTGGCATTCATTTCCGGGTCAGTTCCGCCCTCTTTAGCAGCTACAGTTATGGCTTTGGCCAGTTTTGGAAACAATTTGGACATCTTGTCCCAACGCTTTTCTTTAGCTGCCCTTCGGTATTCAAACGCTCTTCCCATGGTATATAATCCTTGTTGAAATTTTTAATGCACGAAATTAAAACAACTAATGATTTAGATAAAGGAAAATTTCTAATTATTCGGGTTATTTCTTTTCCAGAAACCTGTCAACAGAATATTTTCCGGCTCCAAATACAAGAATGGTAGCAAATATTAGCAGGTAAAGCAAGGCAAACTCTTTCTTGCCAAACGGATCATCAGCGTGTACGGCAAAGGCGGCTACCAGCATAGTTATGATCAGGGGCAATGCCGCCAGCCTGGTACCTAACCCAAGGATCAATAAAATAGAGCAAACAAACTCGGCGAGTACGGCCAGGGCCAAAGAGGCTGTCATTCCTAAACCCAGGAAGTCATAAAAGGCTATTTCCCCTCCTTCGATTAAAGTCATCAGCTTTGGATAGCCATGCGTTAGCATAAAGGATGCTGCGGAAACGCGAAGGATCAAAAGCCATACATGTGAGGTTGAAGCAAATTGCGTGTTAAAAAGCTGTTTCATAGTCATTGATGTCTTGAAAGTTGTTTTGTTATAGTCAAACTAAGTTCTACGGCATAAGCGAAATCAGGTTGGTATTATTTTGTCTGTATATGAATATGATCATCATGCCGTACGGCCCGGCAGCCATGGTACCTTACTTTTGGGGAAGACAAACCAAGCCTTTGTTTTAAATGAGGCTCAATAAATATCTTCTCTATAGAGTGGTGTGAGGCTAATAGCATAGTTAGGCTTTTGGTTCTGCGGCTATCTAGTATAAACTTGTCCTTGTTCCACTGGGGCACGATTTGTTCCATAAAACCATATTGCCAGTAACCCTGGTTTTCACACCTCTGGGGCTGATCTTGTTCCCCTTTCACTGGGTCGATGAAAACACCGTAGCCAATAGGGGATGGGTGTTGAAGGGTGTATTCCGAATTATTTTGCAGCAGATAATAAAAAGCAAGGTCGAGCTTCTTGCCATCATTATGGCTTAGGTGGGGAATGAGTGAGAAACCATTAAAGAATGGGAAGTTGGCGTCCAGGTAATAGGTGACCGTACCCGGATACATTCTGTTAATCTCATTGGAGGCGTCCTTTGCAACTTCCAGTAACTGAGGTTTTAAATAGTGCCTGTTGAGCAGCACGGTAGCTACAGTTAACGGTTTCAGGTGTTTGTTAAATAAAGGCAAAGGCACCCGCCCAAAAATAGGCGCTATCAAGGGTACTATAATTAAAGAAATAACAAGGTATATACCTGCAAAAAGAATAAACCCGAAAAGCCTGTACTTTTTAACGATTGCTATGCGCCGTACAATAAGTGGAGACAGCAGTAAATATACCAAATAGACGATGCCACCGATCTGGCTGATGAGGGTAAATATGCAAAAAATAAGAATATGCAAAAATACTTTGAGTATGGGCATATTGAATAAGTAAGAAAACTGATATTGTAAATGGGTGAAACTTAGCTAAAATATAGTTTTTCTGTTTTTAACGCGCCTATTATTTAGTATATTATATGAAGGTCTATAGCTAGGGATATGAAATTGCTCAGGAGTCTATATCTAATCATCAATTACAAAACTTTTATAGTTACTTTTTTGGCTATTGTTTCCACCTGGGTTTGCAGTTACTATAAAATTCTGGCAGAATTTCCCCTTACCGTAATTGGTATTGCTATAGTTTTCCCTGTTGTATTTTCTATTGACAGTGCCTATAAAAGGAGGGAGAGGGCGCTTGGGCTATTGGCCGATTTCAAAGCACACCTGCTTTCCATTTACTATGCTTCCCGTGATTGGCTGGATGAGGAAAATAAAGATTTTCAAGGGAGAGTTAAAAATGAGGTACTGGAAATCTATGCTTCACTTCGTGTTTTGTTTACAGCAGATAAGGCTTCGGTAGTACAGGCCGAAAAATATATATTCGATAAAATTTCTGACCTTTCTGTATTGGTTAAAGAATTTCGTCTGTATGGCCTTCAGTCAGGGGAAATGTCAAGGGCGAGTCAGTATGTCAGCAAACTGGCTATTTCAGTGGAAAACCTGAAGGTAATACTCCATTATCGTACACCTGTTACATTGAGGGCCTACAGCAAAATATTTATCTATAGTTTTCCCGTATTGTATGCTCCATATTTTGCTTCCATAGCCCAGCAATACTCAGCAGGCCTGGATTATATGATGCCTATCATGTTTAGCTTTATTCTTGTTAGTCTCGATAACATACAGGGGCACCTGGAAAATCCGTTTGATCAGATAGGGGAGGATGATATCCGTTTTGATGTGGAGGATTTTGCAGAGATGATTGACTGACGGAGGTATAAAATAAAGAAGCCCGTGCTACATTTATGGCAGCACGGGCATTCTTATTTCCTGCCGGTGGGTATGAGCAACCCAATGTCCAAACCAATTTTTAACGGACTTAGCCGGTAAGTGCTGTTGGTATAGATAGAGCTAAAGGTTTGTTCTACATATGGTGTTACGGTAACAGACCAATACGGAGTCAGTGGAACCGTTTTTTCCAGGCCACCTCTTACCGAAATCAATGTGCTTTTCGCATTGAACGTGTGCCGGTATTCATTCTCACTATAGCTATGAGACATCGACTTCAACAGGCTAACACCTGCCGTCAGATTATACTTCCGGCGCAGAAATTTGACCCTTTGAATTATGCCCAGGCTAAGGCCCGCATACTGCAAGGTGTTATGTACCTCGTTATTGGCTTCGTTAGAGTAAGCAATTACATCGAATGAATCGTCTTGTACCTGAGTAACTTCCACACTATCGGCTATGATATTATAAAAGTTATAATTGGAATACTCGTTGATCATTTGCCAGGTTATCCCGGTGGTAATGGTGGTGTTTTTCAGTACCTCTCGTCTGAGTTTGAGGCTAATTTGGTATCCTGCATTTTTGAATGATAACTCGTTTTCATTTTCAAAGCCCGTGATATAGATCATGTCTTTAGCAGGATTGACCTTTTTAAAGGTATAGAATGTGCCGACCTCTGGCTGGAAGTGCCATTTAGAGCTGCTGTTTCTTTTTTTGTTATCTCGCGGCCGGTCTGCTTTCCCTTCTTTTTTAGTCAGCAATTTTTTCTGAGGGTCAGTGATTGATACACTATCTAATGCTTCGTCCTTTGGTTTTTTACGGCCTGTTTTTGAGCTGTTTTTATCCCTGTCGGGTTTAACGGCATTGCTGCTCTTTAGAACTGTCAGGGAATCTTCAGGTAAGACTTCATCATCAGCTTTTTCGGTAAACTTCTTTTTATTTTCTGCATCAGATCCATTAGCATCATCATACAGATCAGGTGTCAGGCTTTGAGCCATATTTGACCGGTCAGTGAATGTTCGAATTTCCTGGCTGTTGCTATTTACTTTTTCTGATCGCTTTTTCCGATCTTTTGATACATTTTCAGTATTCTCGTGCAGTTGGTTTGTCGGGGTATCCTCAAGGTATAAACTTAACCTGTCCCTGTCGTTTGTAATGTCAGCTTTTGCGCTGACATCTGCTTCATCATAGTTTTGTTCATTGGCATTATTTGCTTTTGTTTCTGACGTAAATGTTTTAAAACTGGTGCTATTCGCATTACTTTCATGGGTGTATACTTCGGAGCGCATAGCTCCGGACTGAATGATAGATCCCTCATCCCCATTGGGTGACTTCTTACTGCTAAGCTCAGTGTTAAACTTATTGTTATCATTAGAGCTTTGGGCGAGAGCCCCGGACTCAGCAATGTCAGTTGTAAGCGCTTTTTGGGTTGATGGGTTAAATTTTTCAGTGTTAGTTTGGTCGGAAGTATTGTGTGCATACTCTGTTGCTGCTAAGCTTTGTTGTTCATTTGAAAAACCCTGATCACAGTTGGTCTGAGGTTTCTCTGTACATGAAGCTGAATTGGCATCTTCCGTTTGAAGCATGGTAATATTGCCCCCGGTGCTACTGCCAGATAGTTCGGTTGCTACTTCTTTTTGAGAAGATGTCTGAGACGTGAACAGAAAGTACAAAGCTGGGACCAGCAATAGCAACACTGCCGCAGCGGTGTACCATTTGGTAAGATTGGCCTGCTTTTTATCCAGTACATTTTCAATGGATTTCCACCCATCTACAGGAGGTTCATCTTCCCAATGCTCCAGTTTATCTTTAAAATACCTGTGAAAGTCCTCGTTTTCAGACGACCCTTTTGTATTTGACATGATCTAGCAGTTTTAATTTCGACTTTATTATATCCCTCGCGCGTGAAAGCTGGGATTTGGATGTACCTTCCGATATATCCATGATCTCCGCGATCTCCTTGTGGGAATAGCCTTCTATAGCATACAGGTTAAATACATGCTTGCATCCGGTAGGCAGTCCGCCTATGAGCTGCAAAAGTTCCTGGCCACGCAACCTGCCAAGTATATGTCCGTATTCTTCCTCATCAATTTTGTGCAGTGCGCTTTCAGCAGGTACATGGTTCAGGTATTTTTTGTTTTTATGATAATAGTTAACAGCTACGTTGGCACTAATCCTGGTTACCCATGCTTCCAATGACTCTATTTTTACTGTTCTCGATTTTTTCAGAGAGTTGAAAATATTGATAAATGCCTCCTGAAAGATATCATTGGCATCATCCATAGTATTTGCATAGCGCTTGCAAACACCCATTACCCTGCCTGAGTACTTATGGTACAGGGCTTCCTGGGCCTTTCGGTCTTGTTTTTTACAGCCAATTATAAGATCTTCTTCCATGGGGTGTATCAATGGCCATAATTTCTTATGGCCATTGTTGGTTATCTCAGGGCTTTTTTGCTGCTTTTTAAATTATTGAACAGTTATGGTTACAGTGGCTTCGCTACAACCGTCGTTGTCGCATATTTTATATGAAAAACTGTCTGTGCCTGTAAACTCATAACCCTGATCTGGCAAATACCGGAAGAGCTCCCGGTCGTAATATATTACCTGACCGTGCTGAGGCTGGTTTATAATGTAGGCGTTGACATCAAACATGCCTGCACCATTGAGGCTGTCGTTCATCAATATATTGTCATAATAAAGATCTAATGCTATCCCATCACCTGAGTTATACACTACCTGCTCAAATTCTGCAGGTGTATAGGTAAACTGGTCGTCATAAGCCTGTATTTCGGTGGTAGCTCCAAAGCCTGTAACTATGATATATACAGTGCCGGTGCTGCACTGGCCATTGTAGCACACTTTGTAAGTAAAGCTGTCGTACCCGTTGAACGACTGGCCTGGAGTAAACCTGAACATTTCCAGTGAGAAATAAGCTGCAGTGCCATGTGTTGGTTGACCTGTTATGCTAATATCCAGTTGATTGTAAGGGATGCTGTCAAGTTCATCATTGCCTAAAATTTGATCCAGATTAAAGTCGAGACTTTGATATGTAGGATGCAATGCGGCAAGGTATTCTTCATAAGTGTATGCTATTGAATCTGAGTGTGCTTCTATTTGTGTGGCAGTGTCAGTTAAAACAACTTCAGCAAGGCCATAGTAAAAGATATCAGGATTCTCCCTGGTCGCGACTTCATAGATGATCTGCGCGGTGCCACTATAGCTGCCTGTAGGATAGTAGAAAATAAGGCCATCTGTAGCTACGGCTTCTCCCGAATGCGGATGCTCCACTATGGTAAGTGTACTTACATCAAATTGCTCGTAGCATGAACTGTCGTTTTGCAGCACCGGGATCACCACCTGTTGGTCGGTTGGCATGGCTTCCACTCTGTCATAGTTTGCAGAAATGAAGCACGAATCACTCTCAGTATCGAATTTGAAAGCGATAATCCCTTTGTCACATATGCCATTTACACATACTTGATATTCTGCGTCATCCGATCCGCTTACAAAATCCTGATTCGGTGTATATTTCAATAAGGCCGATTTCAGCAATTCAATTGATCCCTTTCCAGCCGTTCTCGAAATGCTGAAAGTACCATCTCCGGTCAGGTTAGCAGCCCGGACAAGGTCGATAATTACAGGGCTGTTTTCCTTTAGCCTCATGTTCACATCTTTTGCCTGATCTATTTCTTCCTGTGGCGGCATCACATCGCTGTTGACATCATCACATGCCTGATAGGAAAGGGCCAGAGCACATACAACCCACCATTTATTAACTTGTGTTAGTAATTTCATTTTTGTGTTAGTTGAGTTTCTAAGTTTTCAAATCATTACCGGTGCGCACACAATTGAATAGTACAGAGAGAATGGTAAATGGTTGGAATCATTTATGGAATTTTTGAAAAAAGATTAGGGAGTGCTTTCAATACGTATGAAAAGCATTTTCTTTTTGCATGTTAAAATATTAATCAGGGCAGATTTTAAAGATAAAATGTAGCGAAGAAGGAGGGTGAAAAAATCACCGTTTCCCGGCAACCAGGAAACGGTGAACTAGGTAAATTATTCAGCGATCCAGCGGTCTATTTTTTTCTCCAGAACGGCTAAAGGCACACATCCTGATTCCAGCACTTTGTTGTGGAATTCTTTGATATCGAATTTGTCACCAAGTGCCTGTTCTGCTTTGTTCCTCAACTCAATGATCTTCAACTGACCCATTTTGTAAGATAAAGCCTGCCCTGGCATAGCCATATAACGCTCAATTTCAGAAGTAATACTTTCCTTAGATTCCGCCTCATTTTCCAGTGAATACTGAATGGCTTGTTCCCTTGTCCAGCCTTTGGCATGCATACCTGCATCTACCACCAACCTGATGGCCCGGTGCATTTCAGCGCTCAGCATACCAAAATACTGGTATGGATCAGTGTACAGGCCAAGTTCTTTACCCAATGATTCACTGTAAAGCGCCCAGCCCTCTCCGTATGCACTGTACCATAAAGTGCGTCTGAATTCAGGGAGGTTCTCATTTTCCTGCTGCAAGGAGATTTGGTAATGGTGGCCGGGGATAGCCTCATGCAGGAATAATGACTCGTCTGAGAACAGGTTATATTTGGATACATCAGGAATAGGAACGTAAAAGATGCCCGGACGTGTACCATCCAACGATCCAGGATTATACTCTGCACTTGCAGAAGCCTCTCTGAATGCTTCTGTACGCCTTACTTCAAAAGGTGTTTTGGGTACCAGGTCAAACAGTTCTTTAAGCTGAGGCTTCATGCGCTCATGTATTTCATTGAAATGGGTTATCACCTGGTCTGGCGAAGTAAACGGCATCAACTCTTTCCTTGCCCTCACATGTTCGAAAAAGGCCATAATATCTCCCTCGAAGCCGACCTGTTCCTTTACTTTCTCCATCTCTGAGAGCAATCTCGCTACTTCACTTTTGCCCAGTTCAAAAATTTCATCAGCAGATTTTGTGGTTGTAGTGTACTGCTTGATTCTGAATGCATAGTATTCTTCTCCGTTGGGGAGTGCATGTGCTCCGGCAGTTTCCCTGCAAGCAGGTAAATATTCGTTTTTCAGGAAGTCGTGCAATCTTTTAAAAGTAGGGATCACCTTATCTTCCAACACAATCTGATATTTTTCGGTCAGTTGCTTTTTGTCTTCATCAGAAAACTCCTCGGGAAGAAGATTTATAGGAGAATAGAAAAGATGCTCATTTACCGGCCCGTGATCCAGGTCGGCCATTTGAGGGATCACCTTTGCAGTCAGGGATTTAGGAAGCACCCATCCGGTTTTCACGCCTTCTTTCATGTTGGCAATAGCTGTATCGCACCAAATCGTAAAGTCATCCAGCCGCTTTAACCAGTTGTTGTAATCTTCTACCGTCTTAAAAGGTTGGGCTCCGGCACCACTGGCCAACTGGCCCATGCTGATGTGTAAGCTCCAGAATTGATCGATGGGAGTGAGGTGGGTGGGGTATTTAAAAGATTCCAGATTGATGTCGCACTCCCACATCAGGATATCGTAGCTCATTTGCTCGTTTTCCGAAAGCTGTCCACGGTCAAGTTCCTGAAGTTGGTTTTTGTATTTTGAATAGAATGCCTCCAGTTTGTTGAGGTACTGTTGAGATATATTGTTGGGAAGCGTGTCGTTATACCGGTTGTCTCCGGCGAAAGTTGCTTCCAGAGGGTAAAACTGTAACCTTTCATCGTGGTAATTGGAGAGAAGTGCCTTCAACTGAACCGAATCCTTTTGTCCGGTAGTTTCTTCAGCCTTTTGTTCTGTCTTCTGCTGACAGGCTATTATACCTGCAAGCATAAGCACGAGCAGGAGTTTAAATAATTTCATAAGCTATAATTTTGGTGAATAAACTAAAGGTATGTATTCACCCGAATTTTAACAATAAGCAATATGTAATCTGCTGATTATGCCATGTGAATGGAGAAATTGATTTATATAAATGCGGGGAGGAAGGAATAGTATTACCTCAATAAGTGGCACGGAACAGTAGAGCTTTACCAAACCTCCGGAAGTTTAGTAAAGCCGTCGTTTAGTTCTGTCAGCAGTAGTTTTTCCAAGGGCTGTCCCCTTCATTGTCAAGCCCCTCTCCCTGGTCTGTCCCCTGACAGACCTTTGAAATCCTCTCTCCGTGGTCTGTCCCCCGACAGACCACCACTCACCTTTGAAATCCTGAGTTGATTACAAATAAGTAGAGTGAGTATTATTTACGAATAGTAAACTGCCACCTCATTCAATGATTTCCGCCTGAGCTGTGGTACATACGTCTCTTCCATAGGATACCCTACAGGAATAAGCAGCACAGGCCTTTCATTAGTCGGCCTGTTAAGCAGTTTTGTTAAAAAATTCATTGGACTGGGGGTATGCGTTAAGGCTACAAGGCCTGCATGGTGAATGGCGGCGAGCAAAAAGCCCCCTGCTAATCCCACTGATTCATTGACATAGTAGTTGTTCTTTTTATTGCCTTCGCTATCAAGATCATAAGCTTTCTTAAATACAATGATCAGATAGGGGGCAGTCTCTAAAAAAGGCTTATGCCAGTCGGTTTGCAGTGGCCTGAGGTCTTCCAGCCATTCAGGACTCATCCTGCTGTTATAGCTTTCATACTCCTCTTTTTCCGCAGCTTCCCGGATTTCCTTTTTGATGTCGGGATTAGAAACAACACAAAACGTCCACGGTTGTTTGTGTGCCCCTGAAGGTGCTGTCGATGCCGTAAGTATGATGTTATCAATTACTTCACGAGGTATAGGCTTATCGGAAAAATCACGAACAGTCCGGCGTTTGTCCATCCATTGGTAAAACTGTCTGCTTCTCTCTATTACCTCTGCCTCAGGGTAGGTTTCTTTGGTGTACTCTTCAAACGGATATCCGTCGATAGTTTTGGTTTTTGACATGGGGAATTTTTATGTTTTAATGTGTGGGCCAAATTGTCTTTTTAATTGTAAACAGTTTGTAAGGTAGTTGACAAAATTAATTCACAAAAAATATATTGACCTGCTACGAAACCGATAGCATTGAAAACAGAGCAATCAACAAATTGGTTATAAGGACTACTTTAAAGAAAAAAGACTCCCTGCTTTTCCAAATGGTGGAAATAATGATATAGAGCAATGAGGTAAATGCGGTTACCACCAACACCCCTATGACTGCTCCTGTACCTGCGGGATGGTTTTTAGGTGGAGGAAATACCCTGGTAGCAATAGCCAAAAAAGCTGCAGAAATGATCATCAGCAATAAAGATTTGCCTACCAGGATAAAGATATTTTTCATGGATTGCTTCCTTTGTAACGGATGCTAAGATAACCGATGTCCCTGATTTATTTGTGCCGTTCTTTCAATACATCTATCACATCATTCAGCTCATATCCTTTAGCGGCGAGCAGTACAAGGTAGTGGTACATCAGGTCTGAGGCCTCATTGAGAAATAGCTCTTCATTGTCATCTTTGGCTTCAATAACCAGCTCCACGGCCTCTTCCCCAACTTTCTGGGCTACCTTGTTAATCCCTTTATTCAGGAGATCATTAGTATACGACCCAGGTTTTGGATTGGCCTTACGCTCCTGAATCGTACGCTCCAGAAAACCGAGGTCCGTTGATTTATTTTGTTTGTCTCCAAAACATGTGTCTGTCCCCGTGTGGCATGCGGGGCCAACGGGTGCTACATGGATAAGGAGGGTGTCCTTATCACAATCAAGCTCTATGTGCTTCACCATAAGGAAGTTACCCGAAGTCTCTCCCTTTGTCCAAAGTCTCTGTTTTGAGCGGCTGTAGAAGGTGACTTTTCCTTCATTCCTCGTTTTTTCAAGCGACTCTTCATTCATATAACCCAGCATGAGCACCTTTTGACTGTGGAAATCCTGTATAATGGCGGGTAGTAAACCGTTGCCTTTTTCAAAATTTGGTTGTAACATTTTATCTTCGATTTTACCGCCTTTGCGGAATGTTTTAATTTATCTTACGGGTATGTTTTTTTGCTTCAAATAGCTTTTCAGCTCAGGTATACCAATCTCTTTGAAATGAAAAATACTTGCAGCCAAAGCGGCATCAACCTTGCCACTGCTAAATACCTCATCAAAATGCTGCATCTCACCGGCTCCTCCCGAAGCTATTATCGGAATATTGATTTGCTCCCCCAGCTTCTTTAAAGCCTCTACGGCAAACCCCTGTTTTGTTCCGTCATGATCCATACTGGTAAACAAAATCTCACCGGCTCCTCTTTTTTCTACTTCCAGGGCCCAGCTAAAGAGCTCCAGTTCGGTAGGCCTGGAGCCTCCGTGGGTGTGTACTATCCATTGGCTGTCTACTTGTCTGGCATCTATGGCCACTACAATGCACTGGCTGCCAAACTCCAGCGCAAGCTCATTGATAAGGTCAGGCCGTTTTACTGCCGAAGAGTTTACCGAAACTTTATCTGCCCCGGCGTAGAGCAGGGGAGCCACATCTTCAACCGAACTGATACCACCACCTACTGTAAAAGGTATGTTAAGGTGCTCGGCGATATCTTTTACCAGTTCCTTAAAGGTTTTACGGCCTTCATTGGTAGCTGTTATGTCCAGGAAAACCAACTCATCAGCTCCCTGATCAGCATATAACGCACCAAGCTCTACCGGGTCGCCGGCATCCCTGATATTAACGAAATTAGTGCCTTTTACCGTTCGCCCGTTCTTGATATCCAGGCAGGGTATGATTCTTTTCTTTAACATATCAGATTTTGCTAAGTTCTTCCAAAGTTATTTTGCCTTCATAGATGGCCTTGCCCAGAATGGCACCATACAGCCCGGCTTTTTTTAATTCCTGCAAGTCTTGAGTGCTGCTTACCCCGCCGCTGGCAATCAGGTGAATACCGGGGAAAGTATGCAGAAGGTCTTTGTAAAGCTCAACATTAGGGCCCGATAACATGCCATCTGTAGCGATGTCCGTGCAGATAACATGATTGAGGCCTTCGCTCATGTACTTATGTATCAGGTTTTCAATATGTAACGTGGTTTCTTCTGTCCAGCCGCTTACTGCCACCATTTTTTGCTTCACATCAGCACCAAGGATCAATCGGTCAGAACCATATTGCTCAATCCATTCAGCTACTTTTGCCGGATTTTTAACGGCAATTGTACCACAGGTGACCTTTTTTGCTCCACTTTTAAAGGCCAGCTCTATATCATCATTGGACTTAATGCCACCACCAAAATCAATTTGTAGGTTAGTTTCATTGGAAATGGCTTCAAGCACCTTCCAGTTGATGATCTTTCCGGCTTTGGCCCCGTCAAGGTCTACCAGGTGGAGGTATTGGAGACCGGCGCCTTCAAACGACTTTGCTACTTCAACGGGGTCTTCATTGTAAATTTTCTTTTTGGCATAATCCCCTTGCGATAACCTCACGCACTTACCATCGATAATGTCTATTGCGGGTATGATCTTCATAATTCAATAAAGTTTTTAATGATTTGCTGCCCTTGTCTGGCCGATTTCTCAGGGTGAAACTGGGTCGCATAAAAATTGTCTTTAGCCAGTGCCGCACTAAAATCTTCAATGTAATTGCAGGTAGCCACAGTGTCGGCCGTTACCGGCACATAAAAGCTATGGACAAAATACATATGCTGATCCGTAATTCCGCTGGAAGTCCAGCTATCCCTGGCTGTAGTAATGTTGTTCCAGCCCATGTGAGGCACTTTTTCTCCGTTAACCGGGCTGAACCGCTTTACCGGAGCCTGGAAAATTCCCATGCACGTGGTGTCACCTTCTTCCGAGTATTCGCACATAAGCTGCATGCCCAGGCATATTCCTAGCACTGGCTGTTTTAATGTTGGGATTAAAAGGTCCAGCTTAAGCTCTTTAAGGTGCTTCATGGTTGTGCTTGCTTCGCCTACACCAGGAAAGATCACCTTGTCGGCCTTTTGAATAGCTTCAAAGTCGTTGGTCAGCAACGGGCTAATGCCCAGGCGCTCCAGAGCGTATATCACCGATTGCGTATTGCCGGCATTGTATTTAATAATTGCTACTTCCATAGGTTTCAGATTACACCTTTAGTACTGGGTAGTTGATTGTTTCCTTTCTCCTTTTTAACAGCCATTTTTATGGCTTTGGCAAAGGCTTTAAAGATGGCTTCTATCTTATGGTGCTCGTTGTTTCCTTCTACCTTTACATTGAGGTTACACCTGGCGGCATCAGTAAACGATTTGAAGAAGTGATAGAACATCTCAGTGGGCATCTTTCCAACCATTTCACGTTTGAATTCAGCCTCCCAAACGATCCAGTTCCTTCCACCGAAGTCAATGGCTACCTGAGCCAGGGCATCATCCATGGGCAGGCAAAAACCGTATCTTTCAATACCTCTTTTACTGCCCAGTGCTTTGATCATGGCCTCGCCAAGCGCAATGGCAGTATCTTCAATGGTGTGGTGTTCGTCGACTTCCAGGTCTCCTTTTACGGAAACGTCAAGGTCTACCTGGCCATGTTTGGCAATCTGGTCGAGCATATGATCAAAAAAAGCGATGCCCGTATCTATTTGACTTTTTCCGCTTCCGTCAAGGTTCACGGTGATGTCAATATCCGTCTCCTTTGTGGTGCGTTTGACAGTAGCTCGTCGGGGCTGCTCTGATAGAAGGTCATAGATGTTGTGCCAGCCTGTGGTGATCAGGTCGCAGCAGGAGTCAAGTTTTTCTTTTGTCAATTGCTCTTTCAAAGAGCCATCATTGATCAGGATGCCTTTGCACTTAAGGTTTTTAGCCAACATAACATCGCTTGTCCTGTCACCGATCACGTAGGAGTTGGCAAGGTCATATGCACCTGACATGTATTTGGTAAGCAGCGCTGTACCGGGTTTTCTTGTGGGCTGATTGTCTTCAGGCCTGGTTTTGTCGATGATGATGTCTTCAAATGAGATACCCTCGTTTTTTAAAGTAGTCAGCATCCGGTTATGAGCAGGCCAGAAAGTTTCTTCGGGGAAACTATCCGTGCCAAGTCCGTCCTGATTGGTCACCATCACCAACTCGTAGTCCAGCTCCCTGCAAATCTTGCCCAGCCATGTGAATACTCCCGGGTAATATTCAAGTTTTTCAAGGCTGTCAATTTGTTCGTCTTCCGGCTCAATGATTAAAGTGCCGTCCCTGTCTATAAAAAGTACTTTTTTCATGGTTGATATTCTTTTAATGCTTGTACCAGGTTTATGTTTTCCTCCGGGGTGCCTACGGTTATCCTCAGACAATTCTCGCCATGGGTCACTTTCGATCGGTCACGTACGATAATTCCTTTTTCCATAAGGTATTTAAAAATAGCCTGAGAACTATTGAACCTTACCAAAAGGAAATTACTGTCACTTGGGAAGATATGGCTTACTATGCTCAGCCCGGAAAGTTTGGTGATCAGCATATCCCGCTCCCTGAGAATGTTGCTGATTGCTTCTTTCACCTTTTCCTTGTCGGCCAGTGCTGATAATGCCTCCTTTTGAGTGAGAATATTAATGTTGTACGGAGGTTTGACTTTGTTCATCAGTTTAATTATTTCCGCAGATGAAAAGGCCATACCCAAACGAAGGCCAGCCAGCCCCCATGCTTTTGAAAAAGTCTGTAGAATGATCAGGTTCTTGTATTTTTCAAGCTGGAGGGTAAATGAAGCCTGCATGGAGAAGTCAATATATGCTTCGTCGATTACTACAATACCATCAAAATTTTCAATGACCTTGGCTACTTCATAGGCATTCAGTGCATTCCCGGAAGGGTTATTGGGCGAACAAATGAAGATTAGCTTGGTATTGGTATCCACCTCCTTTAGCATCTCATTAGCCATGAAACTAAAGTCTTTTGATAAAGCCACTTTTTTCACAGTGATGCTATTAATGGCTGCTGAGACTGCATACATGCCATAAGTCGGATCGGATATGACGATATTATCTGTTCCCGGCTCACAGAATATGCGCATGACAAGATCAATAGCCTCATCACTTCCATTGCCCAGAAATATTCGATTGGGATCGACCTTCTTGAGTGAAGCAATTTGCTGTTTCAATTGTCTTTGATAAGGGTCAGGATACCGGTTGAGGCCTGTTTCGTAAGGGTTCTCATTAGCATCCAGAAATACCTCCCCGTTGCCCTCAAACTCATCACGAGCTGAAGAGTAGGGGGAAAGGTTGAGTATATTCGGTCTTACTTTGTCCTGTATATTCATGACTTTTTTATTTCAGACAACCTTACACTAACAGCATTTTTGTGAGCTGCCAATAGCTCTGCCTCAGCCATGGCTTCGATGGCCGGGCCCAAATCAGCTATACCTTCACGGGTGATCTCCTGAAAAGTGATCTGTTTCATAAAACTGTCAAGTGAAACCCCACTGTAGGCTTTCGCTGCCCCATTGGTTGGCAGGGTGTGGTTCGTTCCCGATGCATAATCTCCTGCTGATTCCGGACTATAGTTGCCAATAAAAACAGATCCTGCATTAATGACCTTTTCCGACAGGGCGACTGCATTTTCAGTAGCTATGATCAAGTGCTCAGGAGCATATTGGTTGCTTACCTGCATGGCTTCGTTCAGATCCTTCACCAGAATGGCTTTGCTGTTGAGCAAGCTCGCCCTGGCTATTTCCTTCCTTGGCAATTTTTCAACCTGAACATCGATTTCATTGCCTATTTTGTTAATCACATCCTCATCAGGGCAAATGAGTACTACCTGACTGTCTTTGCCATGCTCAGCCTGTGACAGCAGGTCGGAAGCTACAAAAACCGGATTGCATGAGCTATCAGCAATCACAGCCAGTTCCGAGGGGCCCGCTGGCATATCTATGGCCGTACCTTCCATGCTTACAAGCTGCTTGGCGGCTGTTACATACTGGTTTCCCGGACCGAATATCTTGTCCACTTTTGAAATACTCTCAGTGCCGTAAGCCATGGCGGCAATGGCCTGGGCTCCTCCGGTTTTAAATATTTTGGAAATCCCTGTGAGCTGAGCAGTATACAGTATCGCCGGATGAATTTTTCCGTCAGACCCGGGAGGAGTGCATAGCACTACTTCTTTACAACCCGCGATGGAAGCAGGTACTCCAAGCATAAGTACGGTTGAAAATAATGGTGCCGTGCCTCCGGGAATATAAATACCTACTTTTTCAATAGGAACGGCCTTTCTCCAGCAAGTAACACCCTTTGAGGTCTCTATTTTTATTTCTTTCCGGGTTTGTGCTTCGTGAAATTTTTTAATGTTGTTTAGTGCCGTTTGAATGGCAGATCTTAAATCTTCACTGATTTTACCTGCGGCCTGGTTTTTCTCTTCCTCAGTTACAGCTAGTTTATCAAGTTTAACTTTATCAAACTGTTCGTTGAATTTCAGCAGAGCCTGGTCTCCACCCTGGCGTACGCGGGCCAGTATATTTTTAACCGTACTTTCCAGAAAATCAGCTTCAAAAACCGGTCGTTTCAGGATATTTTCGAGTTCGGAAGCTTGTGGGTACTTTATGATGTTCATGTCGTAGTTTCTTTAATTGGGTGTCTTTTAAATAATCATTTTTTCTATGGGGATTACCAGTATGCCCTGTGCGCCGAGGGCTTTGAGCTGGTCTATAATTTCCCAGAATTCATTTTCATTGACCACTGAGTGGAGCGAAGACCAACCCTCTTGCTGAAGCGGGGTCACTGTAGGACTTTTCATGCCCGGGAGTACTTTTGTTATAGCTTCAATCGACTCATTAGGGGTGTTAAGCAGCAAGTATTTATTGTTTTTGGCAGTGTTAACGGCTTTGATCCGGAAGATTAGCTTCTCTAGTAATACCTGCGTTTCCGCGTCCAGGTTGTTGTTGGCAATCAGTACCGCCTCAGACTTCATTACGGTTTCCACTTCTTTCAGGCCATTGCTCAGTAAGGTGCTTCCGGTGCTTACAATATCACAAATGGCATCTGCAAGGCCAATTCCCGGAGCTATTTCAACGGATCCGCTGATTTCATGGATTTCTGCTGTAATGTTCTTTTCAGTCAGGAATTGTTGTACAATGTTGGGATAGGAGGTAGCGATCTTTTTGCCATTAAGGCTGGCCGTGCCTTCGTAATCCTTTTCTCTGGGTATGGCGATAGATAAGCGGCATTTTGAAAAATCGAGCCTTTCGATCAGAGCAATGTCCTTTTGTTTTTCTATGAAAACATTTTCGCCCACAATGCCGATATCAGCGACATTATCTTCCACGTACTGCGGAATATCATCATCCCGGAGGAAGAGGATTTCGGCGGGGAAGTTGTAAGTTTCTGTTTTCAGGCGGTTGGGACCGTTGCTAAACGAGAGTCCACATTCCTTTAGTAGCCTGACAGACTGCTCCTGGAGCCTGCCGGATTTTTGTACTGCAATTCTGATTTTTTTACTCATGATTTTGAAATTTGACCAATAAAAAAAGGCTTGCCGCATGGCAAGCCTTTTTTGTTTTACTTAATATAATTTTATATCTCTAGCT
>NZ_SMLW01000516.1 GCF_009711405.1 Fulvivirga kasyanovii
AGCAAAAGATACACTTGACTGGAATTTCAAAACGTCTGTTATAAAGAAATGGGATCCGGAAGAAGTAAGGATTACTAAAGGTGAATTTAATGATTATGCTTCTGTGCAGTTGGGAAAATGGAACCATGTATTAGGAATAAAGCAGAATCAGGTAGATAGGTTTGTAGCATCGGTAAAAGAGTATATCCGATCAGCGCAAAGAAATGATAACTATAAGGCAGGGGTACTGAACAATCAAGATGAAAAGTACAAGGTTATGTGTACAAAGAACAGGTTAAGGATAGAAGTATATTTGAAGAAGGAAAAGGAATGGAAAGTGAGGCTGGACAAAAAGGGGATTGACAAAAGCTACGCGGATAAGATTGTTCAGGAAAAAGGGATGTTGAACACAACACTGAAATTTCCGGATAGCAACTTATCTATCACATTGGGGAAATTTTTTGACACATCGGCATTTCTCTCATTTATAAAAGCGCGTTTGGAAGAGCCGCAGAAGAAAGATTAAGAGACAGGAACGGAACTTATAATAGGTAATCAGTTGACTATCTGATTGATGCGTTTTTGCTTCTAAATGGCTTAAGTGTTTGTGATGTAACTTGTTTTGTAATTTCTTATCTTCAGATTGATTTCATCGGTTTTTAGTAGGCTTTAATTAATCCGTATTTGACCTGATATTGCAATTGGGCGACAGGTGGTGGTTATTTTTGGGGAATATTTTTCGTTTTGGTATTGAGACTAACAGGATTGATTAGAAGGTGGGGTCTGGTATTAGTTATGGTCTTAGGTGGCTAAAGGCGATTAAACCAGGTGATTTCAGTCATTGTCAAAACCAGCTATGATATGAATGATCAACTAACAGGTTCAAAAGATGGCAAGTCTTCTGTAAACAGGTTGAACCAAAACAGCAGTAGTCTTGACTCCAAATTCGGAAGCAACCTTGATGCTAAAAACCAGTTTGCTGATAATGTAAATCCGGTTACCCAATTGGCCAGCCAGCAGGCCGCCCCCAAGCAAAATCAGAACGGAGGGAATAATGGCACCTCTAAGCCAACTTCCAAAACTGAAAACAAAACCGGACTTCCTGATAATCTGAAGGCAGGTATTGAAGGCCTTTCGGGGTATTCAATGGATGATGTAAAGGTGCATTACAACTCAAGCAAACCAGATCAACTTCAGGCTTTGGCGTATGCACAGGGCACAGACATTCATGTTGGGCCTGGGCAAGAACAACACCTTCCCCATGAGGCCTGGCATGTGGTACAGCAGAAGCAAGGGAGAGTGAAGCCTACCAGACAAATGAAAAGCAAAATGGATATCAATGATGACCCTGCATTGGAAAAGGAGGCTGATGTGATGGGGAAGAAATCCCTGTTTCAGCAACAAGCGCAGCTTAATCCGAAACAGGCATTAGCTAATACGGGGCAGCAGGTGGTTCAGCGTGTCGTGAAAGTAAAGGGGAAAAGTATAGTCCCTGAGGATTTCAAGGATGTTATTGCCTCTTTAAGCAATTTTTTGTCCACTCAAGGTCTTAACTGGACTCCGGTACATGCCGCATTATTAACGCTTTGGCTCCAGGATAGGGATAATTTTATAGTGGCTGATGATATCGAGAGCTTGATTTATAATCTCTATTATCATGGAGATGACGAGACGTCATGGCAGAACATGCAAAGGGTGCCTTTGCTGCCCAATGATTTGCAAGAAGGACAAAAAAGGCGTAAACGCGAACGAATGGCTAGTTTGCTTGAGCCTTCCAAAGTACAGACAACAAAGTCAGTTGAGGGGCTCGAGAAGTTGGGCGATGATCAGCTACTTCGGTTGGCAATGAGAAACAAAAATGAAGAGGAATTTTGGAAACGAGGTGAAAGTGGTGAGCTGTTTGTAGCAAAAAGGAGAAAATTGGCTGAGGAAGATGAAGCACGGATAGTAGCTTCCGGTGATGTTGATGACCCTTCTTATGTAGTATGGAAAAAGGGACGTCAATTGGGACACAGGTATAAAGGGTCAAAGAAAGGTAAAAATCATTCAAAGAAACGTACCTATGGAAGTAAAAAAGACAGAGAAGGTTACGAATATAAAGGAAGTGGGTTAGTAGACGGGCACTCGGTACAAGCACAGGATGATCAGCTTATATTAGGGCCGACACAATCCGAAGCCAAACATTGGACAACTACAGTCAAAACTTCTTCCGGACCCGGTGCGACTTATGATGATTGGTCGTACCTGCCCAAAAATGAAAAAGATCAGAGATTTATAGAAAAGATGCCTTACAATTTTTATTGGGAAAATCAGGAGCAGGGCAGGCATTTTAGACAGAAGGGCATTGAGGCTCCTGCATTAAAAAATAAAACGTCCTTTTTGCATCTGAATGAATATACTGGGGATACCTTTAATCCTAATAATGGTAATGCTATGGATCATGAGTATGAAATCCCGAGCAGGATAGATTATCTTTTGGATGACGGAGCTGGCACAAAGGAGCATCTGATTGCTGACAACAGGCCAAAAGCAGATTATAGTAAACCGCAAAATTATGACCCCAAAACACATCAGTATGGAGATGTAAAGGGTGCTCCCAGTCATAAAAAGAATAAGAATTTAGGTGGAATAAGCGTTACAGAACATGTTAAACTGGCTACACAACCAACTACAAAAGATTTTTCTAAGGCAACAGTGTTGCGGCCCCATAGTCCGGGGTTTAGTTTTCTGCCGTTTGATCGGTACGAGGATGCCGGGTATTTATCACCGCCACCTTCTCCACATCATGTGTCTTTCAATCTGGACCAGGAAAGTATGGACCTGGATGGTGATCATCGCGAAAAAGCTGATTTACAACATAAAAATATGCTGGTTGATAAGGTTGCTTATGATAAAGCCAAAAAGAAAACCAGAATTTCTCTGTCCGCTATCAAAAAATCTTCACCTAAGGACTGGGTGCCTGACGTAACTAAATTTGGTCTATTGGTAAACACGTATGGAGCTAATGGAGTGGGGCCTAATATGAATAATGGCCAGGATTATTTACCTACGGATAATCAGAACCTGCAATTAACACAGGCAAATTTGAGTTTGAACTGGATATTACCAGATGGCTTCTGCATTTTTAATTCCGTAGGGGCAGTTACCAACCAAAATGGTGTAGATGTATGGAACGCCGTGCTTAATGCAATAGATAACAACATAAATAATATTCAACACTGGATTGAAGCAACTTATGGAGGAGGAAATTTCACTACCTGGCAGCAGGCGCGAGAGACTGTGTTAAACATAAGAAGTTTTTGGGGTACTCCGAGAGCAGATATTGTTTTACCGTTGATTGCAGAAGTCCTTAACCAAGGCTTTACGGTTATTCAGGATAACCAACCAGCAATAGATGTTAAGCAATCTGGGGGGCTTGTACTTGTGAAAGTGATTTCCCCACATGAACATTATCACGCCACAAGATAATGAAGCCTTATTGATCTGTTTAAATCCGTGATCCAACAATAAGAAGAAAGCCCGCTTCCACGGGCTTTCACTATCTACATCTTCGCTAAACTTTCTTCCAATACCTTCAGCTTAGCTTCGGCATCGGCTTTTTTCTTCTTTTCCATCTCCACTACCTGGGGAGGAGCGTTGTTTACAAAGCGCTCATTGCTAAGCTTCTTGTCGACAGAAGTAAGGAAGCCCCTGGTATACTCCAGCTCCTTTTGTAGTTCTTCGCGCTCTTTGTCCAGATCAATGCTGCCCGCCAAAGGAATGAAAAATTCATCACCTTTTAAGACGAAGCTGGCTGCATTGTCTTCTTTTTGGTCAGTAGACTCTATAGCCTCAAGGTTGGCCAGTTTGAGTATTACCGGAGTAAAGGTGCTGAACTGGCTAAAGTTCTCAGACTTTATTTTAAGTGTAAGCAAGTCCTTTGGAGAGATTTGCTTTGAGTTTCTGATATTTCTGATATTCGTGATGATCTCAAAAGCCTGCTCAGCAGAAGCCAGTATTTTTTCATCATACTTGCCGGCTTTTGGCCATTCAGCTACTATAATACAGTCTTTGCTGTCCCTTTCCTTTAACTCGTGCCATAGCTCTTCTGATATGAATGGCATGAACGGATGAAGCATCTTCATCAGTTTTTCAAAGAAGTTGATGGTGCTTTCCAGCGTTTTAGGGTCTATCGGCTTTTGATATTCCGGTTTTATCATTTCCAGGTACCATGAGCAGAAGTCATTCCAGATCAACTTATAGATCGACATCAGGGCATCAGAGATCCTGAATTTTGAGAAGTGGTCTTCAACTTCCACTAAAGTCTGGTCGAAACGGGCCTGGAACCAGGCGATAGGAGCCTCATTTTGGGCGCCACCAAGGTTTTTATCTACTTCCCAGCTCTTTACCAGCCTGAATGCATTCCAGATCTTGTTGGCAAAGTTTCTTCCCTGCTCGCAAAGCTTCACGTCAAAGGGCAGGTCATTACCGGCGGGAGAGCTGAATAGCATACCTGTTCTAACACCGTCGGCACCATACTCCTTAATAAGATCAATCGGGTCTGGTGAGTTGCCTAATGATTTGGACATCTTCCTACCCTGCTTGTCTCTTACTATACCGGTAAGGTAAACATTTTTAAAAGGCTTCTCGCCTTTATACTCATACCCGGCTATGATCATTCGAGCCACCCAGAAGAACAATATTTCAGGGGCCGTTACCAGGTCATTGGTAGGGTAATAGTAGTTGATGTCCGGATTATCCGGATTTTTGAATCCATCAAATACCGAAATGGGCCACAGCCATGACGAGAACCAGGTGTCCAGTACATCTTCATCCTGAGTAAGCTGGTCTATGGTTATATTCGGGTCAAGTTCTTTGGCCTTTTCCAATGCCTTCTCTTTGGTTACGCCCACTACATACTTGCCGTTGGGTAGGTAGTATGCAGGAATTTGGTGTCCCCACCAGAGTTGGCGTGAAATACACCAGTCACGAACGTTTTCCATCCAGTGACTGTAGGTGTTCTTAAATTTCGGCGGTATAAGCTGAATTTCGTCGTTCATCACGTTTTCCAATGCAGGCTTTGTGATGTCTTCCATTTTGAGGAACCACTGCATGGAAAGTTTAGGCTCTATTACCGCGTTAGTTCTTTCTGAGAAGCCAACATTATTGGTGTAGTCTTCAACTTTCGAAAGCTGGCCAACGGCATCAAGCTCTTTGGATATTTTCTTCCTTACAACAAACCTATCCTCACCCACAAAAATCTGGGCTTTTTCATTAAGCGTGCCATCGTCATTGAGGATGTCGATTGACTCCAGGTTGTGCTTAATGCCAAGTTCGTAGTCATTAATATCATGGGCAGGGGTTACTTTTAAGCAACCTGTACCAAACTCCATGGATACGTATTCATCTTCTATAATAGGAATAGACCTGTTGATCAAGGGCACCAAAGCTCTTTTTCCCTTCAGGTGCTGGTGCCTTGGGTCATTAGGATTAATGCATATGGCAGTATCACCCAGTATAGTTTCAGGGCGGGTGGTAGCCACAGTCAAGAAGGTGTCCTCGTCTTCTATTTTATAATTTACATAGTACAGTTTCGACTGTACCTCCTTATGGATTACCTCGTCGTCAGACAATGCAGTTTTTCCCTGTGGGTCCCAGTTTACCATTCTTACGCCACGGTAAATGAGGCCTTTGTTATGCAGGTCAACAAATACTTCGATCACGGCCTCGGACAGGCTTTCCTCCATAGTGAAGCGTGTCCTGTCCCAGTCGCAGGAAGCACCAAGCTTTTTCAACTGCTCCAGGATGATGCCTCCATACTTCTCTTTCCATTCCCAGGCATATTTCAGGAACTCATCTCTGGTAAGGTCCTTTTTGTTAATACCTTTTTCCTTTAACATAGCCACTACCTTGGCTTCCGTAGCAATCGAAGCGTGGTCTGTTCCGGGTACCCAGCAGGCTTCTTTGCCTTCCATACGGGCTTTCCGGATCAGTACATCCTGAATGGTATTGTTAAGCATGTGGCCCATGTGCAGCACACCGGTGACGTTCGGTGGAGGGATGACAATGGTGTATGGTTCTTTATCAGGGTTTGGTTCCGAATGGAAAAATTTGTTGTCCATCCAGTGCTTGTACCATTTGTCTTCTACCGCAGACGGGTCATACTTAGTTGAAAGTGACATATGCTTTTCTGGTTGCTTTAAAAATTTTAAGTCTGCAAAATTATGAAATTAAACCTAATTGAAGTCCTTTGAAGGTCAAAAATAAGACAGCTAAGGGTGGGTACATCCCTGGCTTATTTCCTGACTCTTAGTGCCGTGGAATGCTTGCTTCTGGACAGCACAAAAGAGCTTTGCACATGGGCAATATTGGTGTTGACGGATAGTTTGGTCAATAAAAAAGCTTCATAGGCCTCCATGTCTTTGATGATTACCTTGAGGAAAAAATCAAATCCCCCGGCCACATGGTAGCACTCTGTTACCTCATCAAATTTATTCATTTCGTCAATAAAACTTTCCAGGTAGGAGCGGGTATGGTTTTTCAGGCTGATGAAAATAAAAACCGTGAGTTTGATATCGAGCTTCTTCTGATTGAGCAACGCTACATACCTATCAATGATCTTCTCCCGTTCCAGGCGTTTGATCCTTTCATAGACCGGTGTAGTGGAAAGCTTGAGCCGGTCAGCAAGGGCTTTGGTGGTGATCCGCCCTTCCTTTTGAAGGATTTCCAGGATCTTAATGTCTGTTTCATCTAATTTAATGTCCATTGGAATGTTCTTTTTCTGTATTGGAGGTAAAATTTATTATCAAAAAGAAAAATCATCTGTAAATGTATGTTTAAAAATATGAAAACACCAGAATAGGGAAAAATTGCAGGACTTCATGATGTAAATCATTGTCAACATGCGACATTTGATATTAGAGTATAAAAATTACCAGAAAACATAGATGAAAGAATTACTTGAGAAATTTGAAAATAAAAGACCTGAGGTGGTTTTTGAATGGTACGATGATGAAACCGGAGCAGAAGGCTGGGTGGTGATCAACTCACTGCGCGGCGGGGCTGCCGGAGGAGGTACCAGGATGCGTAAGGGACTGGATAAACGCGAAGTGGAATCCCTTGCCAAAACCATGGAGGTGAAATTTACTGTTTCCGGCCCAGCCATTGGCGGTGCAAAATCCGGAATAAACTTCGATCCTAATGACCCTAGAAAACATCAGGTGTTAAAGAAATGGTTTGCCGCAGTTAAGCCGCTTTTAAAGAACTATTATGGCACGGGAGGGGACCTGAACGTAGATGAGATCCATGAAGTGATCCCTATTACCGAAAATAATGGTGTGTGGCACCCTCAGGAAGGCGTATTTTCAGGTCATTTCAAGCCTTCTGAGGCTCAGACAATCAACCGTATAGGCCAACTCAGGCATGGTGTGATCAAGGTGCTGGAGGATGAGAAATATACACCTTCACTGTCCAGAAAGTATACCGTAGCGGATATGATTACCGGTTATGGAGTAGCTGAGGCACTGAGGCACTACTACGACATCTGGGGCGGTAATATTGCCACCAAAAGAGCTGTAATACAAGGCTGGGGCAATGTAGGTGCGGCCGCAGGTTTTTACCTGGCTCAGATGGGCGTGAAAGTAGTTGGAATTATAGATCGTGAAGGCGGTGTTATTAACGAAGATGGTTTCTCATTTGATGAGATAAAGGCCTTTTTCCTGAACAGAAAGGGCAATCAACTCGTTGCTGATAATATAATCCCTTTTGAGGAGATTAATGAAAAGATCTGGGACATGGACTATGAAATATTCGTTCCCGCAGCAGCTTCAAGGCTGATCACCAGAGATCAGGTAGACAGAATGATTGCTTCTAACCTGGAGGTATTCTCATGTGGTGCCAATGTGCCTTTTGCAGACAAAGAAATATTCTTCGGCCCAATCGGTCTTTTTGCAGATCAGAGATGTTCGGTCATTCCTGATTTTATAGCCAACTGCGGTATGGCGAGAGTCTTTGCTTATCTGATGAGTGATGAAGTGAGCCTGGAAGATGAGGCCATTTTTAATGATACCTCAAACATTATTCGTAAGGCATTGGAGAAGGCGCATGCGGCCAATAAGGAGAAAACCAACATCGCCAGCACATCATTCAAAATAGCCTTAGAACAGTTAGTTTAACCTAAACAACAAAGCGTTATGCCAATATATCACCAACTAGGAAAAATTCCCCATAAGCGGCACACGACTTTCAAGAAGCCGGATGGGTCGTACTATTACGAAGAGCTGTTTGGTACCATAGGGTTCGACGGCATGTCGTCTCTATTATACCATGAGCACCGGCCTACTCAGGTAAAGGAGATCATGAACAAAAGGTCAGTCGCTCCTAAAATAGCAAGAGAGAACAACATTCAGTCTTACAGGCTCCGCGGTTTTCAGATCAGGCCGGAAGACGATTACCTGGACAGCAGGAAACCTGTGCTGGTCAACAGTGATGTGTCTATTATCCTAGCTGCCCCGAGAAAATCGGTCAGGGATTATTTCTATAAAAACACGGATGCAGACGAGCTGATCTTTGTGCATAAAGGCTCGGGCAAGCTGAGGACTTTTATGGGCAACATTGACTTTAAGTATGGTGATTATCTTCTGGTGCCAAGGGGGATGATCTATATCATGGATTTTGATACGGAGGATAACAGACTGTTTATTGTAGAATCCAACAGACCAATTTATACTCCTAAGAGGTATCGCAACTGGTTTGGACAGCTTTTGGAACACTCGCCTTTCTGCGAACGCGATATCAGAAGGCCGTCTGAGCTGGAAACATATGACAACAAAGGTGACTTCATTGTGAAGGTCAAAAAACAAGGTGACCTTTTTGATATGGTGTATGCCCGTCACCCGTTCAGTGTAGTAGGTTGGGATGGTTATAACTATCCTTATGCCTTCTCAATCCATGACTTCGAACCCATTACCGGTCGCGTACACCAGCCACCGCCAGTACACCAGACTTTTGAAACCGACGCTTTCGTAGTCTGCTCATTTGTGCCGAGACTCTACGATTACCACCCTGAATCTATCCCAGCTCCATACAACCACAGCAACATAGACTCAGATGAGGTGCTTTACTACGTAGATGGCGACTTCATGAGCAGAAACGACATCGAAGCCGGTCATATTTCACTACACCCGGCAGGCATCCCCCACGGTCCGCACCCCGGAGCCATGGAAAGAAGCCTCGGTAAAAAAGACACTCAGGAACTCGCCGTAATGGTCGACACCTTTAAACCCCTGATGGTGACTGAGGAAGCTATGGCTATTGCTGATGAGAGTTATTATAGGTCGTGGCTGGAATGATCGGTGACTGGTGATAGGTAATCGGTGATAGAGTTAACGGAGACTTGGTAGTAAGTCAGAAGATCGGAGTCGGAAGTGATCGGTAGTGTGTTGGAGAATTGGAATAGTCAACGGAAAGCACAATTTGAACAAGTAAACCGTTTTAATTAAAACCGGTCAACTCTAATCAGGGAAGTGCACCGAACCTGAAACCGATTACTGATAACTGAATACAGAAAACTTAAGCACAAAAGAATTTAAAATATTTAAACGGATAAAAACATGGCAACTAACATAGAAAACACTCAACTGGAGAAAGTTTTCAAGGACGCAGAAGACTTCCTCCCACTTAACGGTACAGACTATGTCGAACTGATAGTAGGTAACGCCAAGCAGGCGGCGCATTTTTATAAGACGGCTTTTGGCTTTCAATCGCTGGCTTATTCAGGGCTGGAGACTGGTGTGAAGGACAAGGCTTCATACGTGCTGGTACAGGATAAGATCCGTCTGGTATTGACCACTCCTTTGGGACAGGGCGGCGAGTATAACAAGCACCTGGACCAGCATGGCGATGGTGTAAAGGTGGTCGCCCTTTGGGTAGATGATGCTACCAAATCATGGAAAGAGACTACTGCCAGAGGCGCTAAGTCATATATGGAGCCTACAAAAGTGGAGGATGAAAACGGGCACATCATCAAATCCGGTATTCATACTTATGGTGACACCGTACATATTTTCATTGAGCGTAAAAACTACAATGGCGTGTTTTTGCCCGGCTATAAGAAATGGGAAACTGTTTACAACCCTGAGCCTGTAGGGCTTCGCTATATCGACCATATGGTAGGTAATGTAGGCTGGAATGAAATGAATAAATGGGTGAACTTCTATAAAGATGTCATGGGATTTGCCCAGTTGGTATCTTTTGATGATAAGGATATTTCTACCGACTACACAGCCTTGATGAGTAAGGTAATGACCAACGGCAACGGAAGGATCAAATTCCCAATCAATGAGCCTGCTGAGGGTAAGAAAAAATCCCAGATTGAAGAGTACCTTGATTTCTACAATGGTTCCGGTGTGCAGCACATAGCAGTGGCTACCAACAATATCATTGAAACAGTAACAGCATTGAGAGACAGAGGGGTAGAGTTTCTGAGAGTGCCTGCTACTTACTATGATACTGTGCTGGATAGGGTAGGAGAGATCGATGAAGATCTCGATCCGCTAAAAGAGCTTGGAATACTAATTGACAGGGATGATGAAGGTTATCTGCTTCAAATCTTTACCAAGCCGGTGTGTGACAGGCCTACTTTATTCTTTGAAATTATCCAGCGAAAGGGTGCTAAGTCTTTTGGAAAAGGTAATTTTAAGGCCTTGTTTGAAGCCATAGAAAGAGAGCAGGAGCTGAGAGGTACACTGTAATTATAATTGTAATAAACACCGCGATCCCCTTTCCTGAACAAAGAAGGGGGATTTTGGTTGTTTTGTTGAATTCAAAAACCGTTTTAATAAATATGATAAAAGCGAACGACCCATCTCTGAAATCGTGGGTAGAAGTACCGGAAAATTCTGATTTCCCTATACAAAACCTGCCTTTTGGTATTTTTAAAACCGATTATATGGAGGCGGGTGCAGGAGTCGCCATTGGCGATTATATCCTCGACCTTACATACTTGCATGAAAATGGCTTTTTAGATGGGCTTGGATTGCCTTCGGGTGTGTTTAATCACCACTATCTCAATCATTTTATTGGTCTGGGCAAGGAGAAGACCCGCGAGGTCCGCAACAGGATCTCCGAACTACTTGAAGCAGGAAACGATGAATTGCGAGACAATAAACCAGCCAGGGAAATAGCACTCGTGCCTATGGATGAGGCTGAAATGCTCATGCCGGTGAAGGTGCCTAATTATACGGATTTCTATAGCAGTGAAGAGCATGCGACCAACGTTGGTACCATGTTCCGTGATCCGGACAATGCTTTGCTGCCAAACTGGAAGCACATCCCAGTAGGCTATCATGGCCGGGCTTCTTCTATTGTGGCTTCGGGCGTGGATATTCATCGTCCGAAAGGGCAAACCAAAGCCCCGGATGCGGATAAGCCGTCTTTTGGTCCGTGTAAAAGACTTGATTTTGAACTTGAAATGGCATTCATCACCTGCAAGGAGAATGGCCTGGGCAACAGTATACCTACCGGCAAAGCCGAAGATTTTATATTTGGTTTTGTGTTGTTCAACGACTGGTCAGCGCGTGACATACAGGTATGGGAGTATGTGCCATTAGGACCCTTCCTGGCTAAAAACTTTGCTTCATCTATTTCTCCATGGATTGTTACCATGGATGCCCTTGAACCTTTCAGGACCAAAGGCCCTGAGCAGAAGCCGGAAGTACTTTCATACCTTGAAGTAAAAGGTGAGAAAAACTTTGATATCAACCTCCAGGTGTTGTTGCAACCGGAGGGTGGTGAAGAAAATACGATCTGTAACAGTAATTTCAAATACATGTACTGGAATGTGAACCAACAACTGGCACATCATACCATAAATGGTTGCAACATCCAGGTAGGTGATATGTATGCCTCAGGTACTATCAGCGGGCCTACACCGGACTCATACGGATCAATGCTTGAGCTGGCCTGGAAGGGTACAAAGCCTATTAAACTTTCTGATGGCTCAGAGAGGAAGTTTCTCGAAGACGGTGATACCGTTATCATGAGAGGATATGCCGAAAAGGATGGCGTACGTATAGGTTTCGGTGAAGTAAGATCAAAAGTTTTACCAGCTAATTAATATGTTGAGAATAGATCCTAAAGAAGTATCTGTTGGAAAAATGCATGGCTATTTGCTGGGGGCAGTGGCACCCAGGCCGATAGCATTTGCCAGTACCATAGATAAAGAAGGCAATGTAAACCTCAGTCCTTTTAGCTTTTTCAATTGCTTTAGTGCCAACCCACCTATATTGGTGTTTTCACCGGCCAGAAGAGGTCGTGACAATACCACTAAGCATACCTATGAAAATGTGCTTGAAGTAAAAGAGGTGGTGATCAACATTGTTAACTACGACATGGTGGAGCAGATGTCGCTGGCCAGTACGGAGTATGGAAAAGGGGTTAATGAGTTTGAAAAGGCTGGTCTGACTCCTGTAGCTTCTGAGATCGTAGGGCCTCCCAGAGTGGGCGAGGCCCCGGCAGCTTTTGAGTGCAAAGTAATAGAAGTGAAGCCATTGGGTAACGAAGGAGGCGCAGGCAATCTTGTGATCTGTGAAGTGCTGCTGGCACACATTAAAGATGAGATATTGGATGAAAATCAGGTAATAGACCCCTTTAAGCTGGATGCTGTGGCCCGGATGGGGGGCAACTGGTATTGCAGGGCGCAGGGCGAATCTATTTTTGAAATTCCAAAACCATTGACTACCCTCGGTATGGGGGTAGATCAGATCCCTGAGCGGATCAGGTATAGCAAAGTACTTACCGGTAACAACCTGGGACGACTGGGAAATACCGAAGTGCTGCCTACTGACGATGAAGTAAAGGCTTATGCCATTAATGAAGAAGTAGGAAAGATATTGACAGGTTCATCAGATGTTGAAGGTGATTTACACAGGTTGGCTCAACAACATCTGGAAAATGGAGATGTCAAAACTGCCTGGAAAATTTTACTCCAGGACTATTAGACCTATGGTCTGTTAAATCAAGACTTCTGAAGTTTTAAACTTCGGAAGTCTTTTTTTATGCAATTTTATTCCTCGGTTTCAGCATCAGTCTCGGCCTCTACTTCCGGGGCGGTAACCTTAATGTGGTTTGGGTAGCTATTTGGACTTACCCTTTACATTTTTCTTTACCCTGACATAGATTAGTTTGGTGCGTCCACCGGCAGTCTCTCGTTGCTCAACCTCAAAGTTTTTAATAGACTTAATAAGCGGTGTTAACTTCTGGAACCCATAATTCCTGGAATCAAAATTTGGCTGCTTTTTTTGTAAGAGTCCACCAACATCACCTAAAAACGCCCATCCATCTTCGTCTTCAAGATCAGAAATGGTGGAAGATATAAGCCGGATATCTTTTTGTGTTATCTTATCTACATTGCTCTTTTTCTGTGATGTTGTTTCAGAAACCTCCGATGAACTTTCCTCCTGCTGGTTTTTAAGTATCTCTATGTATATAAATTTATCGCAAGCTACAATAAAGGGGTTCGGGGTCTTTTTTTCGCCTATGCCGAACACCTGCATTCCCGCTTCGCGTAGCCTTGTAGCCAGCCGTGTGAAATCACTGTCACTGGATACCAGGCAAAAACCATTGACCTTGCCCGAATACAGTATATCCATGGCATCGATGATCATGGCAGAGTCTGTTGCATTTTTGCCCGACGTATAACCATACTGTTGAATAGGAGTTATGGCATTCTCCAGAAGCAGGTTTTTCCATTTGGAGAGATTGGGTTTTGTCCAGTCGCCATAAATCCTTTTGATGGTGGGATTGCCATATTTGGCTATCTCTTCCATCATTTCTTTCAGGTAGGCAGAGGGTATGTTGTCGCCATCAATAAGTACTGCAAGGTTTAGGTTCATAGTTTTTAATATTCTTTTCCTTTTTGATGAAGAGGTACAAAATTAACGGTGTTTACCTGGTTTAGTTTATAATATCACACATTTGCAGGCTCTATCAGGTCCCATAGGTTTCCATACAGATCCTCAAATACAGCCACGGTGCCGTAGGGTTCTTTAGAAGGGCCTCGCACGATTTTAATATCATTTGTTAAAAGGTTTTGATAGTCCCTTTCAAAATCATCGGTATGCAGGAAAAGGAAAACCCGCCCACCGGTTTGGTTGCCGATTCTCGATCTTTGTTCGTCATCAGCGGCCTTCGCCAGCAACAAGCTGCAATTGCCGGAGCCCTTTGGTTTTACAACTACCCATCTCTTGGTTTCACTCATTTTTGTGTCTTCGATCAGGTCGAAATGTAGTTTCTGAGTGTAAAATGCTATTGCATCATCGTAGTTTTCTACCACTATGGCTATCTGAACTAATTTTTGATTCATAGTTATGTTTTTAATCATCAAACTCGCCACCTGAGGGTATGGAGTTAATGAATTCATCAATATCATCGATCTCTTCAAACTCACCTGAGGGCAATGAAAACTCTACCTGCCCTATACTGCGGTCAGAGAACTTCGATATTTCACTGGATATGTGCAGGTTGAGGTCAATACCTTTCTTTAGCAGGTTCAGGCCCATATTCACCCATTTGTTTTTGGAAAGTTTTTCCAGGTCGGTTTCCTCCCGCTCTACGGAATCTATATGAAACATAATGCCTCTGGAAAGCTCATCGATTAACCTGGCCTGGTCGCTGTTAACTATGGAGTCGTTTTTAACACTTGAAAGAACCGTTTTAAATTCTGATTTCAATACGAAATTAGTTTTTGCGGGCAGGTTAGGGAAGATCATCTCAAGCAACTCCCGTTTGATTTGTAACTTCTTCGCGTCATACACTTCTTGTTGCAAAATGTCTTCCTTGTACAAATTGTAATCTGTGCTAAAACCTTCGATTACCACAGAGTCTTTTACAGTTCGAACAGGGGTATATGCGCTAAAGTATGAAAATGTGTTGCCTACTGGCGATGGGGTACTTCTGGGGAACGGCTTTTCGTTCACATAGGCCTGGTAAGCCTCTACAGTAAGCGTATGTCTGAATTTTTCTGCAATGCCTGCATAATAAAGCGTGACACTATCCTTCTCCAGGTCGATAATAATACCTGCATAGTTGTTGAATACATCATTCAAACCACCCAGTCGTTCCTCGCGTCTTATCGTGTTCTCCGAGATCAGGTAAGAAGTATGGACCTTGAAAAGGCTGCCGTAAAGACCTCTGGATTCTGATACAACAATTTCCCCTTCAAATGGTCCGTCAGGTAGTTCCCTGACTTCATCGTTTTTTTTATTTAAAAGATCACATGAAAATAGTAATACACTTATTGTCAGCAGAACAAAGGGCT
>NZ_SMLW01000020.1 GCF_009711405.1 Fulvivirga kasyanovii
ACAGCTACCTGAACGACCCTGACAACCTTCCCCCGGTGTACCATCAGCAAACAGAAGATTATATTATTTTCGCCAACCTGCTCGACCAGGCCAACGAAGGCATAAACAAACTCTCCCCCGGCCGTAAGCAGATCTTTATGCTCAGCAGACAGCAGGGCCTTTCCAATGAAGAGATCGCAGATAAGCTCAACCTTTCAAAAAGAACTGTTGAAAACCAACTTTATCGTGCCACAAAAGAGCTTAGGGATATCTTAG
>NZ_SMLW01000139.1 GCF_009711405.1 Fulvivirga kasyanovii
TTTGGAAATAAGCCGGCATTTTTTATATCCTGTCGGTTAAACTTTAATTGCTGTTAGCAGGCTGTTAAACCCTGATTCTTGATGTGAGTATCTCACCGGAAATCAGCCTGCCCAGATATTAGGGTTTTACATATACCTCTATATATGAATCTTCAGGTATTCGTGGAGCTAAAAACTTGTCATCCAGCTTATAATGTTGCTGAAGACATTCTCTTACTGATGGAGGATAGAACCTGTTGAGCATAGGAATCACTTCAAACAAAACCAGGTCGTACTCCTTATTAGCTATTTTGTTGCACACCATATCCACTTCTCTTTGGAAAAACGCAACATTCCGGTGAAACCATAGTGGTTGGTTTGGTCCTTGTTGAGGAGTATAGCCAATCTCATAGGCAAGCTGGGTCAATTCCGACATATTAAGGACTTCCAACTCCTTTTTACCTTCCCATGTAGCTTTCAGGCGCTTGATGCCTGCAATAGTTTCCGCAGGAAGGTATACGTTATCAAACGACTTAAAAGGCGTAGGTTTCCAGTCAGAGCGATCAGTATCAGGACCTTCATGCTCTTTAAGTTTCCAGGTTCTCTTGGTTACATAATTGTAGTTGATTTCCTGTTCAATACCGAAAACCCTTTGCATGATGCGTTTACCATATCTCCAATAGTCATGTGACCAGAGGAAGATGATCAATACCAGAAGGACTCCGAAAACCCAGGTTTTTCTAAATTCGATGCCTTTAAGCTGAGATACAATAAAAACAAAGAAGAAACTGTGGTAATAGTAATGTGCATTGGCGGGTATATAGGTGGTAACCTGGGCCAGTAAGACCTGTACGATCAGTGCGAGGATAAACAGGGTAAAAAACAACTGTCTTTTATCTTCAATAACCGACCTGATACCTTCATTATTAAGCTTATAGAGCAGCAGGACTACAACAGAAGCAAAATAAACTCTAAGGATTAATGCCCCTTCATTGAACGTATCATCCAGGTAATCGAACAGGGCGATCCTGGAAGAATGGGGTGATTGCCCATAATTAAACCAATAGCTAAATTCGTAGGAAAGGAGAGGAGCAATGATTAAAACAGCGGTTGCAGTAAAAGAAAGCAGAAAAATTAAAGTTGTTTTAAACTCCCTCTCTATTAAATTGTTAATAATCAAAAGTGTAACA
>NZ_SMLW01000191.1 GCF_009711405.1 Fulvivirga kasyanovii
GGGTAGACGCCTTTGGAGATGAAGGTGAGCCCTCTTCTTCTATTTCGGGTATGGGAGCTGCCCCTGTGAATACAAGAGCGGTATTAACCAATGGTCTTGTTGTGAATAATGGTGAAAGTGTGAAACTACAGTGGACGTTTCCTGATGAGGATGAAGGTATGATCAAAGGTTTTAGCATTGAACGTTCCATCTCTACAAAGGGACCCTATAAAAGTATTAATAGTGACTTGCTACAGGCTAATGAGCGTATGTATATAGATGGCTTCCCAAACACCACAAATTATTACCAAATAGTAACTTTTGGGGCCAAGGGAGAAGTTAAGAGGTCCCACCCTATTCTTGTGCAGCTTCAGGATAGTATTCCTCCGGATACTCCTATGGGTTTGATAGGATTTATAGATTCTACAGGAGTCGTAACTATGAAATGGCAAGCTAACACTGAACAAGATCTTTTGGGGTATAGGGTATACAGATCAAACTTTCAAAGTTCTGAATTTTCAAGAGTTACAGCCAGTCACTTATCTTCTGCTATTTTTTATGATACTATTAACATAAAGACCCTTACTAAAGATATCTATTATAAAGTATCAGCTATTGATAACAGGTTTAATGAATCTGTCATCTCTGAAAGTTATGTGATAAGAAAACCCGATATTGTTAAGCCAGTACTACCAGTTTTTAAATCTTTAAAATCAGGGAATGACGGGGTGAATATTAGTTGGATCAATAGTTCAAGCTCTGATGTAGTAAAACATGTTTTGTATCGCAAAAAAGAAGGTAACAATGATTGGCAGTATGTTGAGCAGTTTCAGCTCGAAATTCAGGATTATAAAGATATGGAATTGGTTGATAGTGGGAAGTACAGCTATACTTTGGTCGCTGTTGATAAAAGTGGTAATGAATCAGAACCAGCAAAACCGTTGATAGTCAATGTAGCCGGTAGAGAATTGTATAACAGTGATGTTTTTGGAAAAATTTATATAAATAAAAGTAAAGATAACCAAGCCATTTTCTTGAAGTGGAAAGCTGGTGTTGGAGCAAAAAGAATCTTAATATTTAGGGGTATGGCTGATCAGCAGGTTACATTATACAAGTCCATTGAGGGTAGCCTTACTAGTTTTAACGATAGTTCGGTTTTAAAAGAAATTGTTTACAAGTATCGAATTCAAGCAGAGTTTAGTGATGGTAGCAGGTCTTTAATGTCAGATGAGGTTTCTCTTGAGTTTTAAATAATTTATTAATGAAAAAGATTGTTATTTTTTTTGTTGTCGCTTTTTCCTCTTTGGGGAATAGTTCACATGCAACGGATGAATTAGGACCTTCAAAATTAGAAGTTACAGGAACTACTTCAATTTGCCCCGGGAAGGCGTATTCTTATAGTTATAAATACACACCTGTTGAAGGCGATAACTGTTGGTATAGCAAAGCGGAATGGACTGTTAAAGGTGCTACCTCATGGTCCAATAAAGGTGGTGGTATAGAAGTGATATGGAGCTTGACTGCTTCTACCAGATCTATTACCCTAACTCTTAGCGGTGCCGACTTGAATGATCAATGTACAAAAACATCAAAAGTAGCCAATCTAAGTATATCTTCAAAAGTTCCCAATTCACGTCCTGCAAATCCTGCTGGCATAACCTTTAGCAATACAACAACATTTTGTCCTGGGGATATAATAACACTAACAGCCACGGGATCTGTTGCCGGGAGTGTTTACTATATATGGGAGAAGAGCATAAACAATGGTGCATGGACAAGTATAACTTCTACCGGTGGTAGCACACGTAACTATACTGTCCCCAA
>NZ_SMLW01000430.1:0-2415 GCF_009711405.1 Fulvivirga kasyanovii
GAAGCTTGAATTGATCACTAGTAAAATTCCAATATGATAGTTTAAGTATCCTTCTCCTGGTCGAGTAAATATTTCTAGCTTTTTCAAGTCTTGAATTAATTGAGAACCTGTTACAGTAGGCGTTGATTTGATTTCAATTGCCATTATATTATTAGTCGTAGTCTTATGGTGATGAACAACTAAATCAGGAATAAGAGTGTTATCCTGTTCGTAATTAGGCAATAATGTCAGTCCTTTTCTTAATTCACCATTGGCATACCAATTCGATCCGTTATAAATCTTTCGAAGTTGGTGGTATAATTCATACGCAAAAGCCCTTTCGTTCATGTGGACTTGTCCATGAATTGCAGGAATCCCAAAGTATTCAGGGCTTACGTTGAGCAATGCATTTTTAAACTTATTTAAATGATCTTTTTTTTCTCTTTCGCTCATGGTTTTAGGGGGGGATGGAGGTTTTATTATAGTTTGAAGAAGTTTTTGGTCAATTAAACGGCAATAACTAAGAATACATACTACTGGCTCCCATTACCCAACTGATGCGGTAATATTCTCAGCCTTAAGAAAAATTTGCAAACACTTTAAAGATAAACCCTCATACGCCTCGATGTCAATACCCAACCTTGGGTATTTTTAGCTAAAAATTAGAAGAAATGTCTCTTTTACTATCCTTGATGTGAAGGCCTTATGATTGCAGTAAAAAAGAAAAACAATTTGATTATGCAACTAAATACAGTTACTTTTGGTTATGTCTAAAAAAGAAAAGCTAATCACCAGATTTATAGAACTGCCTTCTGATTTTCATTATGATGAGATGGTGAAGCTTTTAAGCTACTTTGGTTTTAATGAGGTTAAGAAAGGAAAGACCTCAGGGTCGCGGGTGAAGTTCGAAAATAAAAAGGGTATACCGATTATGCTTCATAAGCCACATCCGAGTGGAATTATGAAGAAATATCAAATGAAACAAGTAAAGGAAATATTAGGGCTATGAAATATCTAGAGTACAAAGGTTATACGGGAAGTATAGAGTATAGTCAGGAAGATAATTTACTCTATGGGAAAGTATTAGGAATAAGAGGGTTGATCTCTTACGAGGGAGAGACAGGGCAGCAACTGGAGAAAGACTTTAAAGAAGCTGTTGACACTTACCTGAATGATTGTAAGGCTGCGGAAAAAAAGCCAGAGAAGCCATTTAAAGGCAGCTTTAATGTAAGAATATCGGCTACACTGCATCAAAAAGCTGCACTCTTGGCAATGGAAACAAAAACTTCCTTAAACAGTCTTGTAGAAGAAGCAATCAGGTCTCGTGTGACTCAGGAGCAGACCTAATCTCCAATCTGGATCAGGCATATAAAACAAATAAACTGGCGCAAGTATCCCTTGTGTTTTTCATTGTTTTACGGAAAAGCTTTTCAACTGACCCTGGTCATAGCTTAAGTGCAGCGATCCTTAGACGTATAGTGAAGTAGGGCGTCTGCCCGATCTGGTTTTATAGCAAAGGATTGAAACATTAGAGGAATATAGAAGAGCCTAGGGATGATCCCTGGTTTTTTCATATCGGTTGTAGCATCAGATGTACAACTAATAGAAAATGAATTGCCTCCTTTGGAAAGTGGAAAGTGATTTATAGCTCCTGCATGGGTCAAATGTTTAGCGCAGCGAATGTGAGGTGAAAACAGATTTAATTATGAGTATGTACAAAGGGTCTTATGGTTTTGAATTTATAGGAGCAGTAGTCAGGTGGTCTTTTTTAGTACTTTTTCCTAAATATAGAAATCAGAAAGGCCTTTTTAAAAAAGTTTTAACAGGAGGTGTTAATTTGGGAGAAAGATCCTCAGAAGTATTTGTTTTAAATTTGCTTATAGGATTGATAACTATTGTGTTAGCGTTTATTACCGCAATATATATTAAATCGGTGATATAGATTCCTGTCTTTGATCCCCTGCCGGTCTAAGGTTTAGCTTAGAGGCAATAAAAAAGGGCCGCCCCCTTACCTGACGACCCTTCACCCTCTCCTATGAAGATTTTGAATGTTTTTATTGAATTCTGATAGACTGGCTAAAGTATTTTCCTGCAATGTCAATTCTCATAGTGTATGAGCCTGGCCCAAGACGTGACATGTCGTATCTTTTAGTCAGGTTGCCATTGTCAGCCAGTGTATCTTCAAAAATGATATCATTGGTATTGTCCAGAATTGACAGTTTCATAGGCTCTTCATGTGTTTTCTGAAGGGCAACGTCAACTTTATTGCCAGATTGGTTGATGCTTGGCTTGTGAATTACAAGACGGCTATCCCTGTTGATCGAAAGCTTGTCATTGATAATAGACAGTACAAACATTTCGATTCGCTGGTTATTCTCAATTTCCAGGGTGTACTCACCATCAGGTAGCGACTGCATGTCAAAACCTTTTAGGTAC
>NZ_SMLW01000430.1:2432-10097 GCF_009711405.1 Fulvivirga kasyanovii
GATTACAAGACGGTTATCCCTGTTGATCGAAAGTTTGCCATTGATAATAGATAGTGCAAACATTTCGATTCGCTGGTTATTTTCAATTTCCAGGGTGTACTCACCATCAGGCAGCGACTGCATGTCAAAACCTTTTAGGTACTCACCGTTTTGAATGTTAGTTTCTTTATATAGCCTGAAATTATCTACATCTTTCAGTTCCACATTTACTTTCGAGGAATCAGTGTTTTTTATAATTAGGAAAAACTTTTTCTGATCATAACTGGTCACTTTGATATACGGGGTGGTGCCGTAAGCGCTTACAAATAATGTGGTCAATAATAGGACCGCTGCCATGGATGTCTTTAATGTTTTCATATCCGTCGTGTTTTGATTGCAAAACTTATGATACAAACTTAGCTGGATCTGATAAGGCTTACTACAGCGAAATTGGCCACTTTATGTTGTATTTTAACCTGATTATACCTAAGGATGATATATCAGGTTAATTTTGCATATAAACCGGTTAATTTTACATATCTTGGTCTCAGACTTATCATTTTACTTTGCCTTATGATTACTAAGAAACCCAGATTTGAAAAAATCAATCCGGCTTTTGGCAGCTCTATAACCATCCGGCAATATCGCGATCCATGTCGCAACAAATTACCCTATTGGCATATTCATCCGGAGATGGAGCTGGTGTATGTAAACGGTGGCAGCGGAAAGCGGCATATAGGCAATCAACTCTCGTATTTTAATAATGGCGATCTTATATTTATTGGTGCTAACCTGCCCCACTTTGGCTTTACCGACCGGCTAACGGCCAACAGATCGGAAACCATTTTGCAAATGCGTGAGGATTTTCTTGGAGAGAGCTTCTTTTCGATACCGGAAATGGCTCCGGTTAAAAAGTTGATGGAACGCGCCAAAAGAGGCATTGCATTTCATGGCAAAACCAAAAAAGCAGTCGGGGCAAAAATTGAAAAACTCATTGATAAAGACCCATACGACCGGCTTCTTAAAACCCTGGCTATACTAAAACAACTGGCTTTGTCGGAGGAGTACACTATATTAAATGTAGACGGCTTTGCCCTTGAAATAGAACCTCAGGATAATGACCGTATTAACACAGTATATAAATACGTACGCGAAAATTTTCAAAAGCAGATCAGTCTGGATGAAATATCTGATAAGGTCAGTATGACGGAGCCGGCCTTTTGCAGGTACTTTAAAAAGATATCCGGAAAAACATTTACCAAGTTTGTCAACGAATACCGGTTAGTACATGCGTCAAAGCTATTATCAGAAAGCGCTTCCAGTATTACAGACATTTGCTTCGAGTGTGGGTTCAACAACTTTTCGCACTTCAATAAGCAATTCAAGCTCTTTACTGGCAAAAGCCCATCGGAATATCGCAGTGAATTGAAAAAAATCGTGCAAGGGTAATTTCGGATCAATCTGAATTCTAAGGCGACACTAACTTTCAGTGTTTGACAAGACACTGAAAATGGCAATCGGCAAAGGCAGTTGGCAAACCGGGAGAAAGTAGCTTTATATTCGGTTTACTGATTCATAGTGGTAAGCTTCACGTTCAATTTTGCTCTACAGGCTTCAGCCTACTCCATAACCCATAGACTATCAGGCCAGCATTTAATTTTTCATTTATTATTGAAAGTTTCGAAACATTGATTTACCTTTGACGTATGAAATATCAGGAAGCAAAGGATAAGTTTATTTTGGCTTGGGGAAGTTTGGGTTCCAGTTGGGGCGTAAGCAGAACCATGGCCCAGATACATGCGCTTTTACTCATATCGACCTCACCTTTGTCAACCGAAGATATTATGGAAGAACTTCAAATTTCAAGGGGTAATGCCAACCAAAACATCAGGGCTCTCATGGATTGGGGCCTAGTGGAAAAGGAGCTGAAAGCCGGCGAAAGACGGGAATACTTTGTGGCTGGAAAAGATATTTGGGAGCTGGCAAAACAAGTGGCCAAAGAAAGAAAGAAAAGGGAGCTGGAGCCTATGCTCAAAGTCCTGAACCAGTTACAGGATGTGGATGGAGACTCGAAAGAGGTAAAGGAGTTTAAAGAGGTAACAAAAAATATTTCCGATTTCGCCGGACAGGCCGAGTCTACCTTAAACCTGTTTATTAATTCAAAACAAAACTGGTTCTACAAACTTCTATCAAAAATTAAGCTTTAAAAAAATTTAAAAATATGTTTCATTTTTTATTGAAAGTTTTGAAAATAATTATCCACTAAATATCTGTATCATGAACTACACTATTCTCACTTATGCATTTTACATGCCTCTCACTATTATTCTGACCGTATGGGTAGCCAAAACACTATTTACAAACGGCAGGGTATTTCTGGTAGACATCTTCCATGGCAATGACTTGCTTGCAGACAGCGTCAACAAACTTCTGGTAGTCGGCTTCTACCTGATCAACATCGGTTATGCAGTGTACACTTTGAAAATATTCGGCTCTATCGACACTACCCAGGAAATGATAGAAAAGCTGAGTGTTAAACTGGGCACCATTATACTCATACTTGGAGCCATGCATTTCTTTAACCTTTTCATATTCTTCAAGCTTCGCAAAAAAGCTCAGACTGCAACTACGTAGATGGTTATGAAAACTTTAAAAGATCACACCCTGATTTATGACGATGAATGTCCCATGTGTAAAATTTACACCGGGGCATTCATTCGCAGCGGCATGCTCGACACCTATGGCAGAAAACCCTTCAGCGCACTTTCACATACCACTGACCTGGATCACAAAAGGGCCTGCAATGAAATAGCGCTGGTCAACAGGAAAAATAACTCAGTCATTTATGGAATCGACAGCCTGTTTACCGTGATAGGACATAGCTTTCCAATGCTTAGTATCTTATTTGATCAAAAACATTTTAGAGCTATCTGCCGGAAAATTTATTGCTTTGTTTCTTACAATCGCAAGGTGATAGCCCCGGGCAGCGCAGAAAATAAGTGCATTCCGGATTTTAATTTTAAATACAGGTGGGTCTACATAGCATTTGCCTGGTTTATAACATCAATTGTGCTTTCATTCTACTCCGAGCTGCTTGTTCCGCTTATTGCAAAAACACAGCTAAACAGAGAGTTTATAATTTGCGCGGGACAGATTGCATTTCAAGCCATGGCACTGCGGACCCTGGGCGTACTAAGCGCAAAGGAGTACATTAATTATTTTGGGCATATGATGACTGTTTCGTTACTGGGTGCACTGCTGTTAACTCCTGCGTTCCTGCTCAACCACCTTACAGACGAACCTTACGTTTTTGCCGGGTACTTCTCCATAGTGGTAACTTATATGTTAATCGAACATGTAAGAAGGGTTAAACTGCTTGGCCTTCCACACCTTCTCACTGCTACCTGGGTTTTATACAGGCTTTTAGTACTTGGTATCATGCTAACGACAGGGTCTATATGAAAAAAATAGTAATTGCAGGAGGCTCCGGCTTTCTGGGCACCTGCCTGGCCAGCTTTTATTCCAGGAAAGGATATGAGATAAGCATATTATCCAGAAGGCATACTATAGACCATGGTAACATTGCTTATTATAAGTGGGATGCAAAAAATCCGGGGCTCTGGACAGACGCGTTAGAAGGTGCAGATGCTATAATTAATCTGAATGGAAAATCCGTAGACTGCAGATATACTGAAAAGAACAAGCAACTGATCTATGACACACGGATTGATGCCACTCTAGCTATAGGCAATGCCATAGTACATTGTAAGCAGCCTCCAAAAGTATGGCTAAATGCCGCTTCTGCGACTATCTACCGACACTCCCTGGATAAGGACATGACGGAAACCGATGGTGAAACAGGGACAGGCTTCTCCGTAGATGTCTGTAAAAAATGGGAGGCTGCATTTAATCACTTCAATTTGCCTATGACCCGGAAAATAACCTTGAGAACAGGAATAGTTTTAGGCAGAAGCGGAGGCCCTTTGCTCCCTCTACGGAATCTCGCTAAAATGGGAATGGGTGGAAAGCAAGGCTCCGGTAAGCAATATTTCAGTTGGCTGCATGAAAATGATTTTGTCCACATTGTCGATTTCCTGATCAATAACAGAACGTCATGCGGCATTTATAATGTCACCTCACCTTCAGTGATTACCAATGCGCAATTAATGAGGGTGCTGAGAGATGCAGTTGGTATGCCATTAGGAATCCCATTGACTAAGCCGGTACTTGAATTAGGAGCATGGCTTATAGGCACAGAAACCGAGCTAATCCTAAAAAGCCGGAAGGTAATTCCGGAAAGGCTACTTAGCGAAGGGTATAAATTTTACTTTGAGCATATTAACGCGGCCATAAAAGACCTGATGGCCTAACCGGAGCCTTCACCCATGAGCAAAAACCGAAAACAAGTTATAAGTTTGCTCCTTTCCTTACCTTTACATTTTCAAATTAAAAAACATGTCGAAAGGTCAGCTCTATCTCATTCCTACAGTAATTTCTCAAAAGCAAACAGACGTAATCCCCGAGCAGGTAAGGCAGGTGGTAAAGCACACGGCCTACTTTCTGGTAGAAAACCTTAGAACCGCCAGGCGCTTTATCAGTAGCCTGAAACTCGGTTTGAACATAGAAGAACTACATTTTGAACTGCTGGATAAAAACACCCCGGTAATCGAGGTTGAGAGGTTGATGAAACCCGTATTTGAGGGAAGAAATATAGGGGTACTCTCAGAGTCCGGTTGCCCGGGAATAGCAGACCCGGGGTCGGCGGCAGTTAAATATGCACATGCCCATGACATTAAAGTGGTGCCATTAGTCGGGCCTTCATCCATATTCCTGTCACTTATGGCCTCCGGCTTTAACGGTCAGAATTTTACCTTTCACGGTTATCTTCCAATAGAGAAAAAAGCCCTGGAGAGCACCATCAGGCAACTAGAAAATGAGTCGCGAAAAAATAACCAGACACAAATATTTATAGAAGCTCCTTACCGAAACAATCAACTTTTGGAAAATCTGATTAAAACCTGCCATCAGGAAACGTTGCTATGTGTGGCCAGGGATATTTCAGGGGATGAAGAATATATTAAAACGGCAAAGGTAAAAGACTGGAAATCAATACAGGTAGAACTTCACAAAGTGCCCACGGTATTTTTAATGTATGTCGCGCAATAACATTTTAATGTTATTATTTTTGGGCAGATTTTATTTTAAGCACATTTGACCTAAATTTGTGCGCTTTAAAACGCTTATGATATTCATTTAAAATAAAATAATACATGCCCTATCTATTTACCTCCGAGTCCGTGTCTGAAGGACACCCGGACAAAATTGCAGATCAGATTTCTGATGCTTTAATTGATAACTTTCTGGCATTTGACAAAAACTCAAAGGTAGCTTGTGAAACTTTGGTAACTACCGGTCTTACAGTACTTAGTGGCGAGGTTAAATCTGAGGCATATCTTGATGTACAGCAGATCGCCAGGAACGTGATCAACAGAATTGGTTATACCAAAGGAGAATACATGTTTGACGGCAACTCTTGTGGTGTAATATCTGCTATCCATGAGCAATCTCCTGATATCAATCAGGGTGTGGATCGCAGCAACCCGGAAGAGCAAGGAGCAGGAGACCAGGGAATGATGTTTGGTTACGCTACAAGCGAAACAGATGACTACATGCCATTGGCCCTTGACCTTAGTCATAAGCTCCTGATAGAGCTTTCCAGGCTTAGAAAGGAGAATAAAGATATTACTTACCTTCGCCCTGATGCCAAATCGCAGGTTACCATAGAATATTCTGACGACAATGTCCCGCAGAGAATTGATGCCATTGTGGTTTCCACTCAGCATGATGAATTCGGCACTGAGGAAGAAATGCTAAAGAAGATAAAGGCGGACATCATCAACATACTTATCCCTCGCGTTAAAGCTCAGTTGAAGCCGGAAATCCAGAAGCTTTTCAATGATGACATCAAATACCACATCAACCCTACCGGTAAGTTTGTGATTGGTGGCCCTCATGGAGATACCGGACTTACAGGAAGAAAGATCATTGTTGATACCTACGGAGGTAAAGGAGCTCATGGTGGCGGTGCTTTTTCAGGCAAAGACCCTTCAAAAGTTGACCGTTCTGCTGCTTATGCTACAAGGCACATTGCCAAAAACCTCGTAGCTGCAGGTGTAGCTGATGAAATATTGGTGCAGGTATCCTACGCCATTGGAGTAGTTGAGCCCATGGGTATATTTATCAATACTTACGGCTCAGCCAAAGTAGATATGAAGGATGGCGAAATAGCCAAAAAAGTGCAGGAGATCTTTGATATGAGGCCTTACTCCATTGAGCAAAGGTTAAAGCTCAGAAACCCGATCTACTCAGAAACTGCGGCTTATGGACATATGGGAAGACCATGTGAAAAAGTAACTAAAAAGTTTGTATCACCAAGCGGACAGGAAGTGGAAATGGAAGTAGAACTATTCCCTTGGGAGAAGCTTGATTATGTAGATCAGGTGAAAGAAAAATTTGGTATTAAATAAGCAATATCAGGTGACTAGTCCTGAGTAAACGTTACAGTTTATTCAGGACTAGTCAGGGGTTTTACAAACCGGCTCCATTTTGTGGATCAAGCCCCTATGTTTGTAAAAAGTAAAGCTCCGGGTTAATTTTAAAGGTAAAGAGTTATTTGTATGACTTTAAAATGCCCTAAGCTATGGATACACAAGTTACAAGTTTTTCATTTAAAAGAGAAAAGGTTTATGTGGACCTGGACGTTCGCAAAACGAACTGGAAAGTGAGTATTATGGGGGAACATCTCACACATAAGACCTTTAGCCAGGATCCTAACCCTGACATTTTGTATGAGTACCTTGTCAGCCACTATGCCTTCCAGAAGGTATTCTGGAATATTTTGAAGTGACTGGAGTTGAGAAGACTTCCGAGAAGTACACTATCAGGATGGAAGAAAAGAATCTTCATCCGGGGGAGTTTGTAGGGCAAAATCTGCTTTCCCAAGGCTATTTTGACGAAGTTACCATCAGTGACTTTCCGATTCATGGCAAAGCTTGTTACCTAAAGATAAAACGAAGAAGGTGGCTCAATGAAGATTTGGGGAAAGTGGTTTCCCGGGACTGGGAACTAGTAGCCAAAGGATCGCGAATGACAAAGGTAGAAAAGCCCAGTTCAAGTCCTTTAATACTGTCTCAAGAACGATCCAGCAACATTACCGGACTATCCTTAACTATTTTGAACGTAGAAGTACCAATGCGGCAGCCGAGTCTTTCAACGCTAAAATTAAAGCCTTCAGAAGTCAATTTCGAGGTGTCAAAAATGTTAGCTTCTTTCTTTACAAACTTTCTAAAATCTATGCTTAGTACAATTGCTCCCCAAAAATTCCGTCTGATCCGTAAAAGGTTCGAAAATGAAGCTTGCTTCATGGAAGCTTGCAGACATCGGGAACATGCCTTTATGATGTGTTTTGTCATTAGCTTTTGGTACTCGTTTATTAATAACATCTCCAGAAATTCGGCTTGATTTATCAGTGTATTTCCACACGCATAAATTTATTTCAAATTAATCTGTTTACCTCGGTTACAAAAGCACACTAATTTGTATCCAAGCCGGAATAACATTTTTTTAACATTGGCTTGATTTTATGTATACTCGCAGGTTCATCAAATATTTTATTTAGAACGAACA
>NZ_SMLW01000070.1 GCF_009711405.1 Fulvivirga kasyanovii
TGCTGAAATAGTGAAAGTAACTTCGGCAGAGGAGTTAATAAAGGAAGCCGAATCAGAAGAGGCAAAAATCATTTTAGTACCGGAGGGAATCATTGATCTCAGAGACAGAAGAAAAGTAAAAGTATGCTATCAGGCATGTGATGTGAACACCATAACAAGTGGAGGCTATAACGGATACTGGAAAAGTAACGGTAAATGCCCTGGAAAAGAAACAACCACAAAAGAAGTAGAGCAGTGGGAACGCAGGATTTGGATCAAATCCAATAAAAGTATTATAGGCATGGGAAAAGGAGCTTCATTGCGAGGTGTTATGCTGTTTAATTATGGAAACAGCAACGTAATTATGAGAAACCTCAAGGTCTGGGACGTTAATCCACATATTATTGAAGCCCTTGACGGGGTGTTTTTAATGAACGTCTCCAAAATGTGGGTAGACCACTGTAGCTTCAAATGGATAAGTG
>NZ_SMLW01000125.1 GCF_009711405.1 Fulvivirga kasyanovii
GGACAAATTAAATTAGGAGTAAAAGCCGGTGCCAATAGGTCTAACCTACTATCCGGAGACGAGGATGTTGATGTTGATGCCAAGATGGGATTCCATTTTGGAGGTTATATAGATTTGTCATTATCTGAAAAGTTCAGCATACAGCCTGAACTGGTTTATTCCACTCAGGGAGCAAAGTCAGAGTATTCAGAAACGGTTGAAGACGTAGGTTTTGTTTTCTCTTACTCAAGTGAGAGCAAAGTAAAGTTAGACTATTTAAATATTCCGGTGCTGTTTAAATTCAAACCGGCTGAAATATTCTATATTGGTGGTGGACCGCAGTTGGGCATACTATTGAGTGCAAAGCATGAATATTCTACAACGTTTGTTGGTTCGGGAGTATCAGAGTCAGAGTCGGGGCAAGAGGATGTAAAAGATGAACTTAATGCAATTGATCTGTCTCTTGCCATCGGAGCTGGCATTGAGTTAGAAAACGGGTTGAACTTTGGAATTCGTTATAACTATGGTATTTCTGATGTAGCTGATGAGAATGATGGTGACCCTATTAGAAATTCTGTGCTACAAGCTTCAGTTGGGTATACTATCCTAAAATAATCCCGCAACTGTTTAAAGCCGTTCACCATTTGGTTCGGACGGCTTCCTTCTCATCCCTTTTCTATATTTTTTCATTGATTATTACGGGCACCAGTCTTGCTTGAAAATGGTGTTTCGGAGTGTATTTAGCAGTTTTATCCAAAGGCTAATAATTTTGGCATGCTTTTGGTTTGAGGCTGTAAAGATTTAGTAGAATTGCAAGCTATATTCTTGAATATTACGCGATTTCTTTGAAATTATTTTGATTTTTTGTTGAAATACCGTTTTGAAAAATTTTTAAACTTTTTTGTTGGAGAAGTCATATTAACTAATAGTTTTGCAATCAGTTTGATTTTTTAAATACAATATGTTATTTAAAAATTGTTAATTTGGGGATGCTATTGCCAAAATAAATATGGATGTTTTTTGCAAATT
>NZ_SMLW01000133.1:0-861 GCF_009711405.1 Fulvivirga kasyanovii
TGTTTTTGAACTGCAGATAGATATTGTCTTTCAATACCTGCGAAAACTTTTGACCCGGCTGCCTGCCATAGCTATGTCCCGGAAAAATAAGCGTTTCGGGTGTGAGCCTGGTTTTGAGATGTTCCAGACTTTCAAACATATGGTGTGCGGCCTCCATATCCGGGCAAAGTCCGCAGCCTTCTGCAAACAGTGTATCTCCGGTAAACAGGTTATTGCCTACCAGGTAGCACATGCCCCCTGGTGTATGGCCAGGTGTCAGTATCGGCTGGATCTGGATCTGCCCTACAGACCAGGGCCTCGGATCGATGCCGACCAACTGCGGTGCATAGAACCCGGAATCGGCAATTTCTTCATTGGACATCCAGACGGGGCAATGGTGCTTTTCCGCCAGGGGCCTGGCCAGATCGGTATGATCCGGGTGGGCATGGGTAAGCAGGATCCCGCTCAATGTAGTACCGGTATCTTCCAGGGCATGGTCGATCTTTTCCATGTTCCACGCCGGATCTACAATCACCGATTGGTTAGTAATATTGTCAACTATCAGATAGCTATAGTTGACCATGGATACATAAGTCATTCTCAGTACAGCAACTTGTATTACCCCTCTGAATCCTGCGTCTATGTAATGAATACCCCTCTCTAAGTCTTCAAACTTCATTGACATATAAATAAGTCGTTTAACTGTATGTTTTAGAGGCGCCGAGTGGACTCGAACCACTGAATAAAGGCTTTGCGGGCCTTTCCCTTAGCCACTTGGGTACAGCGCCATGTGCTTTCTTAAAATGGCCTTCTTACAGGTTTTCCGTTCAGGAAAAACGCCTGCTTTACCTGAAGGCTTCCGCCTTGAGCTTAGTGGGTTCC
>NZ_SMLW01000133.1:871-1119 GCF_009711405.1 Fulvivirga kasyanovii
TTGTATTTTCTTAAAATGGCCTTCTTGCAGGTTTTCCAGTAAAAAATGCCTGCTTACCTGAAGGCTTCTGCCATGAGCTTAGTGAGTCCCTGGTGTGTACGGATGACTTTCCTGATAGTCATACGGACAATGAAAGGAACTAACTCAGCCGAAGCTATAAGTTCTGAACTTTTAGAGGCGCCGAGTGGACTCGAACCACTGAATAAAGGCTTTGCGGGCCTTTCCCTTAGCCACTTGGGTACAGCGCC
>NZ_SMLW01000239.1 GCF_009711405.1 Fulvivirga kasyanovii
CCCCTATAATCCCCTCAAGGGGATAGTAGTCTCGTAGAAATATTCAAAATTCCAATTCTCTAACATACTACCGGCCACTACCGACTCCGGTCTTCTGGCTTCCGATCTGATCACCGTTCACTCAGGAATTCACCGATTACCAAAAACTGATTACTGATAACTTCTGCAGTGAAATATTTTAACTTCTGTCCCCCTCCTTAACAACCTCATCAAGCAGCCTCTTCACCTGCAGGTCGCCATAACCATAAATGCTTTCCCTTTTGCAAAATTCCTGGAAAATGGTTCCGAAGTTATCCGTTTGCAGCTCAGACATAATAGCTTTTAATGAAGCTTTTGGTCTTCCGGGAAAATCGCCCTGAGGTTGCCGGTCGATGTGGGCTTGTACGGCATTTTTAATAAAAGGATATTTTTGTTCCAGCTCCCCGGCTAATTGTAGCAGGTTCATGGAGTCACCAGCTTTATAAACCTCCCAAAGCTGTGCTATTTTACCGGGCTCCGTAATAGCGGCTCTTTCTTTAAATGCCGTCTGGAGGGCATCGTTGTCCAGCCCTCCAAAGCCATACAGGTTGTGGTATGGAGGCCTGACCAGGAAAAGCTGAATGCTCTTCTGAAGCAACAGACTGACAGCAAACCAAAAATTTACCTGGCAAAACAGGTCGTCTTCAAACCACATGGTTACATCACTATTATCAGGTATCGCCGATACCTTGTCCAGTTCAGGCACCGTTCTGTCATAATAAGTGCCCTCAGGAATACCGGAATCAAGCTCAGATATAAATTTTGCTCTGACCTTGTAAAATTCATCAGGAGTCTTGCCATGAACAGGGCCATCTATAAGACATTCCCTTAGTACAATGATATCTCCCGGTAAGTCATCAGGAAATTGCTCTTTTAGGGCATCGCCGTTGAGTATGTGGTATTTCGAGCTCATATCTTTTTTAAGTTTTTAGTCCCAGGCGATCATTATGATAATAATGCCTTGCTTTTCAAATGCTTCCCTCTTCAGCCAATAGTCACTTGTTTCACTGATTCCCTGAAGTTGACTAACATCAGTTTCACTATCGTAGCTTAAGAAATAGGTTTCAGATACTGTACTCTCAGATATATAAAAGCAGGACGGTTTATTTTTAAGCAATTCAATGCTCTGTTTTTGCAGTGTTGTGATTGACCCTGCTCCTGATATTTTTTCACCTTTATGGGGTAGTTGCTTTACGCTTCGTACCATCTCAATACTAATAGAGTCTATTGAGTTTTCAGTGGTTACTACACCTTCGCAAGGTAAATGTCCACCTAATTGATAAACTTGTTCATATAGAACTAAATATCCCCTGCCTGGCTTTGAGTAGTAGTCTTTTACCTTTTTATCAAACGGCTGATCCGTAGAGGGATCATTCAGCCATTGATCGTTCCACATCAAGTACCCGGTCTTTGTCGTATTGTTTTCCAGTTGAACTTCCACGGGTTCCAATATCCAACAGGCAAGACGATCTGCTTTACCCTCTGTCATGAGCAGGCATAAACCAAAAATTAATATGGCTTTTCTTATCATTGTTCAATTATATAGATTTATTACTCTTGTTAAGTCTGATACAGCTTCGGTCGTCCAAAAATACTCCAATTGCCATTTTTGGGTCTGCTTTGCTTGTTTGCTTTTCACTTCGCTCCAGGGTGGATAAACCCTGATAGCCCTTTTACCTTCTTTCGCGTCTGTTGAAACCACTCCTTTTTTGATCAGCACCGATTTTGGAAACACAAATTGCCCCAACTTACCTTCGTCTTCAACATTCACTACATAAAAATCGAAGGCATCGGTTTCATGGAAAGGTTCGATAGGTCCATTGTCCTTTCTTTTCCAAAAGGTAACGAATTGCCCGGCTTTTTTGGGTGTTATCTTCGCACTTCTGCAAATGATACCTAGCCCATTAAGTTCAAACCGGCAGGCATTGTACTCTTGGCTTTCCGGTTCGTCACGATAACCGGTTACCTGTAGTGAGCATGGGTCATAAATCTTGTTTTTGAGATCAGTGAGCAGTCTGTTCAAACCTGGATTATTTTAATTCTTTTCCTGATAACTCTTCCAGCTTCTTCCTCTCCCAGGCAGTTAATGAGTCTATTCCCTGACTGCTTATTTTGTCCAGCAAATCATTGAGCTCGTCCTCCGGACTCTTTTGAGGTTCAAAAACTCTTTTTCCTGTGTTTATAAATGGCTTTAGAGATGTACTTTCAATTAGTAAATATTCAGGGTTCCTGTAAACAAATATGAGAAAAATAAGGCAGGGAGCCATCAATAAAACAAATATCCAATAGTTGGTAGACAATAGCTCAGGATCAATGACTATGGTGGTGACCATGCCTGAAATGGCACCCCCCAGATGTGCATCATGGCCAATGTTATCGCTGCCCTTTTTGATACCCCAGACAGTATAAGCCACAAAGGCAAGACCAAATGCCCATGCCGGGAAGCCGTAGGGAATAAATAGAAGAGATACTTCAGAAGTGGGAGAGATCAATATGGTGGAGAAAACAATTCCGGAAATAGCCCCGGAAGCACCCAGGGCGCGGTAATCGCCGTAGTTTCGATGAAAATACAAACTGAGTAACCCACCACCAATTAAGCTGATGAGGTATATTAAAATGAAGTTTTTAATGCCGTAGACTAACAAAACAAACTCACCAAAAGATGACAGTGCCAGCATGTTAAATATCAAATGGTACCAGTCGCCATGCAAAAAGGCAGAGGTAAAAACCCTGTAGTACTCCTTGTGTATGAGGATGTGATCAACATCAAAAATGTACTTTTCCCGAAAAGCAGTATCTCTAAAACCCTGATAAGTAACCAGAAATATAATAGCAATCAAAAGGTAAATAACGGATTCCATTCGGGCGCTGATTAAAAAATCAATTTAATACTTTTTTGTGATAGAAGTGTTGTTTTTGTAGAGCTA
>NZ_SMLW01000163.1 GCF_009711405.1 Fulvivirga kasyanovii
GCAAAGTCACAGGGTTAGTTCTTTGGTATGTTCACCGGGTCTTTGATCAGGAACAGTTGCAGGCCTTCGCGCAGGCGGCGGAGCTGCTTTACGTGGCCTTGCATGCTGTAGTGCATCAGCTCGAAGCCGCGCTCGTAGGTTTTGAGCTGTTCGGCGCGCTGCATCAGCTCGTAGAGGCCGTTTTCGTAGATGAGGTGGGCGAAATCCATGTTGGTGCTTTCGTAGGTCCCGGCCAGCAGGGTGGTGTTTTTTATCAGGTCATTCACTGCCTCGAGCAGGAGCCTGTACTGGTTTTGGGATTCCTCCCAGGGGGTGTTGGTGTGTTTCATAATTCAAAATGTTTTGGTCTTTTGTCGATATTAAGAAAGTATAAAGGTGGCCTTCTGCATAATTGGGAGGTGCTATTGCCTCGCACCTCCCGTTGCCCGTCAACCTAAACCAAATTAAACGGGTTGCCTTGCTTTTATGCGAGCGGTATACGCTCAGGCATTAGCTTTTCCCGAAACTGATAATTGACCTTTTTAATACTGTTCACCGGGGCGAACTACGTTTGATAAACCCCTTTGTTTTTTGGCATATCAATACCGCTCCAAACCAAATTCGGACATGGCAATTTTGTGCCTTTTACATATATTTGATTTTGTGGTAATAAAAACTCATGAGACAAAATCTGTTATGAGTATTAATGTCTCATTAATTTCAAATTAACAAAATTGTGTATAATAAAACAACAATACGCGAAAGGTTTTCTTATTTCCGTAACCAAAAGGGGCTTTCTCAGACAGAACTGGGCTTAAAGCTGGAGGAAATTATGGGGGAGCCTTTCGACAGGTTCACAATTTCTAACTATGAAACCGGCAGGAGGCGCATACCTGCATACCTTGTACCTGCCTTGGCGCAAATCTTTGGAATTACAACTGACGAGTTATTTTACACGGAAAGGGATATTGCCTCTCTGCAAAATATTGATACGCTGGGGGTAAAAGTGGCCGGCTACCGTGAAATGATGGACAGCCAGCCGGAAGCAGCAGCGCAAAAATCGCTTGAAGCACTGGAGCAAGCCAGAAAGGAGATACAGGGGCTGAAGGAAGAGCTCAGGTTACGGGATCAAAAAATGGCTATAATGGAAGAGCAACTGCAAACCTATGATTCGGCAGCTCAGAAAATGTCTAAAATGCTGGGGATAAGGCAGCAGAAGCAGTCTTAGTTAATCAACAATAAAATTGGGGTTCCTTGAGACTTGCTACGTGTGATTTTCATAGCTTAGGCTCTCACTTTTTGTTCCCGAAAGCTTTCCATGGCCGTTAACTTAAAGGCAAACCCGACCCTGTAAGGGGCAAATTTGAATAGCCCCGGGCTCCTACGCTAAAGCTTCGGCGACAGCGCGGTGAAGCCCGGTGGCTATATAATCGCGTTACATGTGCCATAGGAAAGCCCG
>NZ_SMLW01000065.1 GCF_009711405.1 Fulvivirga kasyanovii
GTACGATTAAAAGCCTGTCCTCACTGCGGATTGGTTCAGCAAAATCAAAAATTTCAATTCCTCTCAGGTACGATAAAAGAACCAAAACAACAAACTAAAAACAGATACTAATGAAATTTCAATTCCTCTCAGGTACGATTAAAAGATTCCATCTATCCGGGGTATAGAAACCCAGGTAGCCGAATTTCAATTCCTCTCAGGTGCAGTCACTAAGTTCTCCCTCGAGGGAGATGCCGCAGGCAGAGGGTGTATCCCTCCAAATCCATTTACTCGTACCCACTTCCATGCCGCACAAACCCCTCGTGAACCAAACCGCATTAACCTACCCCACTGGCAAAAGCTTGGTTTCAATTCCTCTCAGGTACGATTAAAAGACGTGAGTTTTCACGCTCCATGGCTTCCTCAAATTCATTTCAATTCCTCTCAGGTACGATTAAAA
>NZ_SMLW01000595.1:0-20446 GCF_009711405.1 Fulvivirga kasyanovii
CGTATTGATGAGGAAGAAAACACCCAAGAGCATAAACAAGAACATGATAGTCTTGAGCATATTCAACTTTTCAATCTTATTTCAAAACATACAAATCCCAAAAGGCAATTTATTAATACCGATAGCCTAAGTGCTTTTGAAATACAAGAGGTAGGGTACTTCGATGCTACAGATTATGCATATTTTTTTATCGCTCCGCTAACTGATTCGCTGAAAGAATATCACAAACACTTATCAAAAAGTATTGGCCCCGTCATGGCCGAAGGCAGTTGGTTTAAACGACACTCCCTTTCAGAAGATTTTATCCATACCTATTATTCCCATATCGCGCATGATAGCCTGGATCTATTCAACTATAGCAATGAGTACTTTGGCCGTGGCTATTTTGACAAAATGGAGTACATGATGATTAATTATGAAGACGGCATGTCTGTTGACGGGGTAGTTGCCTTATACAGATTTACCCAGCCCATACCTGCTAACAGGTATTATGGACTCACGGGTCAATATTCGTTAAATGAAGGAATAAAAGCAGAAGAAATGGATCAGGAAGGGGCTTTTATAAGTCATATATTAAATAACCTAAACCTTTCGGATGAGCCATCAAATATTTTTCAATGGTATCTAGGTGGCTATGATAAGCTCTATACCCATGTATATTACGACCAGGAAAATGGCCAGGTTGACAGCTATCTTATAGAAACAGGAAGCATTGAAAGTAAAATCGCTCTAAACCTTCATGGAGATGAAATAAGGGAGTTTATAGCTACAGGTATCTTTATTAATGACAAACCCGTACTGTTTTTACTTTTGAGTGATCCTTATTCTGACGGAGGAGACTTCTGCATGGCCATCTTCAATGGTTCAGAATATCAACTCTCATGCTAATCTACACGCCTACTCCTTCTCTACCTCACTCGCCAGTTTCAGCACATGGTCACCATCTTCCTGCTCAATATATAATGCCGGATTATCATCAGAGCCATGTTTGGTCACCTCCGTGCCCTTTATTTTGCGGGTAGTCTTTGAATTGAAAGTGCTTTTTACTTTGCCGTGGGCCCAATTGTTGCCCCATTTCCATTTTATCTTTTCCCCGGTTTTGTAAGTGGTCATGCTTTGGGTTTTATATACAAAACCGTTATGAGGAGCGAAGGTTTATTAAACTTGTGACTTGCTTTCTCAAAACATAATACAACAACTATATTTTTATTGAATCTCAAGACTTTTAACAAAACGCCTTTCCATGTTAATCTTTATTTGATTGGTTATCAAAATTGGTAAGAACATAAGTAGTAAAAATAAATTTATTGGCAGCACAACATACATGTTAGCAATTGATTCCTTAATAAAAAGAATATTAACAAAAATCAGTGCAAGAACTGGAAGAATCCTGATCCAAAGATACCCAAACCAAATGGGCTTGATTGAATATTCTACTTCGGTTATATTCTGATATTCCTTAAAATTTCCAACTACAATAAAGGGTGTTGGCAAAAATGTTGCGTTTTTAGTAAACCGAAATTTATCAGAAGTTACTTCACCATAAAATGGTTTCATTGATCCATTCATAGCAAGCATAGCTAAAGGCGTCCCCATGAATACTGGTTCTCCTGAGCGCGTTAAGTTTTTTAACCGCAATTCAAATTCTTCCTTTGACAGACTGGATAACATCTAACTAAAAACCCTTCCTCTATTTCTCCACAAAAATATCCCAAAACCCAAAAACACCACACTCAATAATGATCCTGACAGACCCAATTGAGCATGCACGTGCCCCTCAGGAATTGGTTTAACGAATTGATTAACTACACTTAATAGCAGCCTTACGCCAGCCCAAAGAATCAAGATAACCGACCAGACCATTATGGCCCGGCTGAAGGCTTTGGGGGATTTATTTAGTTTATAAATGAACATCACTGAAACTACGAGCACAAATAGCAGCGGTACAAAACTGCCTAGCAATGCATACATTACCCCTTTATGTAAAAAGAATATCAACGTCAAAGTGAGGATCAGGCTGTAAAGCCTGTGGGTTTTAAGTTTGTCAAAAACCTGTTTCGAATTGGCGCTCATGGTGATGCTAAAGTTTTGATAACATCTTCTATCATATTAGAACAAGATAGCAGGTACTCGAAATTCACGGTCTCAAATGTATCTTTGGGGCTGTCTTTGTAAGGCGAGGAATCCCGGTGATAAAAGCATTCTCCGGCTCCGATGACGTTATAGCCCGCGGGCACAAACACATCAAAATCAGTTGAGCTGGCATCATATCCTACCGGATCAATGATGATCTCTTTTAGTGGTATATCGTGCTCCTTTGCTGTTTCTGCATAAATATTCCTCAACGTCTCGGATGCCGTGAAAATTTCCATGGCCCGGTCGCCATCCCCATCCCAGCCAACCATATCAAAACAGTGAACCGAATGGGTCTTCCATGACTTCTCTTGTATAAACTTCACAAAAGCCTTGCTACCAATCAGCTCTTCTTCCTCCTGATCAAAAAAAACTATGAGCAAGTGCTTGTTTCTAGTCTGTACTTTCGACAGTTCTTTCACCACACTATAGATCAGCGCTATTCCAGTGGCATTATCAATTGCTCCGGGGGCATTTCTTTTTCCGGTATCGTAATGTGCTCCAAGAATTATGTATTCATCACTCTCACCTGTGGCGGGCAAAATTCCATAAATGTTGGTTCCTTTGAAAGGGTCGAGAATAAGATCAATGGCCGGATTAAGATTTGGTGCGGTATAGCTGTGTTCCTGAGGCTCAATGTTTAACTGCTCAAGCAATTGCCGTAAGTAGCTTGCCGCTAATGTCCGCTCCTCCTCAGACCAACGACTTCTCATGCGGGTTTCATCAGCCAACTCATATTCCCCTGACAGATGCCCAACGATCATCCTTTGGTACTCAGGTTTAGTCTCCGGTAAGTTATCAGTGATAAGAATCCTTGAATCATCACCATGACACGAGATCAGCATCAAGGTTATAATCAAAAATAAAACGGTCGCTCTTGCATATTTAATTGCCAGCATACTTAGGGTGTTGAGACAGTTAATATACAACAGAAGTCATCCAGTGACAACTTAAATCACAGATCAAACCCCCAGGTTCCATAATTAGTCTTGTTAAACCCCTTTAGTTTACCCGCCCTTTCTTTAGATATGAATATGTAGGGTGCGGTGCTGCTTGCCTGCATTGTAGTATAGTAAAAGCCTGAATCCTCGCCATATAGCCAATAATCCCCGCTCCCTTCGTTCATTTTGTTGACTTTAAAGGTAAAGATTGAGCTTTGTTGCGGAATGATGAAGCCATTGCCGGTCCATACGCCAAACAGGTTAGGATAAAGCTCTGTTGTAAAGCCTGCCACAAAAATGCTTGCGATAAGCAGCAACATTAAATATTTTCTGATTTGCTTCATTACCCACTACTCCTTAGAGCTTACTTGCCAGCCTTCTTCTTGCTACTCTTTTTCTCTGCAGCCTTATCATTATTCTCTTTCACCCTAAACTCAACTATTCTCTTTATCAGGTCAAAAGGCATTGGCTGGTCAAGCGGAAACTGCACAGACCCTTTCCCCTGCTTGTATTTAGACAGGTCTTTCTCAAACTCCTCATGTCCTGACGGTGTAGCGTAAAACCCGATATGGTTTTTATAGCCTGCAAAATAAACCAGTGGCTTGCCATGGGTTTTGTATGCCGGCATACCGTAAGCCATGCTTTCCTCCGCCTCCGGTGCTGCGTCTTTAATAACGGTTCTTATTCTTTTCAGAACTTCCTGAACATCGGCCGGGAAGCCGGATATGTATTTGTCTGCTTCGGTCATGCTGGTTGCTGGTTTCTAGTTACTGGTTTCTGGTTGACTGCTTTTTAGCGATCAATTTGCCTACTGCTTTTGCCTATTACCGACTGAGTTTGCTGTCATTTAGTTTCGGTCCTGAATGTGGGGATTTTACCTTACTACGTGCAATGAATATTAAAAAGCAAGTCACCTCAGGTTATCAACTTCGAGGGCTTTGCGCTTATAGCGTTTGTTAATAACGGGATAAATCAATACAGAAGCAAGAATTATTAATGTTCCCCAGTAAAAGCCGGGTTCCATTTTTTCCTTTTCTCCAAAAATGAGAACGGCTAGTATGATACCATAAACCGGCTCAAGGTTTACGGTAAGGTTGACTACAAAAGCTGATATTCTTTTCATCAGTTCTACTGACACGGAGAAAGCATAGACTGTACAAACCAGGGCAAGTATAGAAAGGTAAAGCCAGTCCATAGCCGTGGGTATGAGGTTTAACTGGCCATCAGCAGCAAAGTAGGTCATGTAAATAGGAAAGAACAGTGAGGTTCCAAGAAATGCGCCCAGCATTTCATAGAAGGTGATCATGTACGGGCCGTGTTTCTTTGTAAGCTGACCGTTGATCACTGAAAACAGGGCCGACAGCATGGCGGAAACCACGGCCATCAATAGCCCTAAGGCGTGGTTGAACTGGAACCTGAAAATAACATAAAGGCCTACGATGACCACCAGACCAAGCACCACTTCAAATATTTTAATCTTCCGTTTGTTTACCCATGGCTCAATAAAGCTGGTCCACAATGAGCAGGTAGCCATACCGGCCAGGCAGACAGAAGCAGTAGAAACCCTTGCGGCAGCGAAGAACAGTATCCAGTGGGCTGCGATAATAAATCCTGTACCCAATATTTTCAGTACTTCTTTGTAGCCCAACTGAAAATTATGCCTTCTGAAATGCAGTATTACTCCCAGGGCCATAAAGGCCAACATGGTGCGGTACCAGACTATCTCAACCGATGGAATGGAAATCAGCAATCCCAGAATAGCGGTAAACCCCCAAATCCACACAATAAAGTGCAGTGTGATATAATCCTTCGTGGTAGCAGTCATTACCTTGGTACGTATTTATACATCAAAAGTGAAATTCCTCCGAAGAGAATATTAGGGATCCATACCGAAATCGCCGGGTCCATACTTCCGGCCTCGGCTATGGTCTTGGTCATGATAAAGAATAAAATGTAAAGGAATGACAGGAAGAAGCCAAGCGCTATCTGAAATCCTGCTCCTCCGCGAGTTTTTCTGGCAGATACGATCACCCCCATAAAGGTAAGTATCAGTACAGCAAATGGTGAAGTGAAGCGTGTATACTTCTCAACTTCAAACACCTCCACATTACTGGCTCCTCGCAACCTGAGCTTAGCGATCTGTTCATCCAACTCGTTAATAGTCATGGCATCCTGACTGCGGTAGTCATTGTCAAACTCACTGGGGTGAATAGCCAGTGTGGTATCAATTTCTTTGCCTTCTTCGATCTTCTCAACATCACCTGTAATGCTATGCTTCCGCCAGTTGCTCAGCACCCATTTCGACTTTTCTTCATCCCACTTTATACGGGAAGCGGACAGCTTTTCCAGCAACTTGGTGCCATCGACTTTTTCCAGTGTAAAGTCATATCCCATCTCAGTTTGATTGTTATAACTTCTGATGTACAGGTAAGTATTAGGTGCTACCTGAATATGGTAGTTCGTTTTATCAAAGTAGAATTTACTTTTAAGGTACTCAACTTCAAAAGCCACCCGTGACTTATTGGAGTTTGGAATTACCCACCCGGTAAGCACAAAGCTGGTAACGGCTATCATAACGGAGCCTATGAAATAAGGCAGCAGCATCCGTCTAAATGATACTCCGCTGCTCAAAATAGCCACTATTTCAGTGTGGCCGGCCATCTTGGCTGTGACAAATACAGTAGCAATAAAAACGGTCAAAGGGGTGATGAAATTGGCTATCCAGGGGATAAAGTCCATGTAATAACCTAACACCTGGGATGTTTTAAGCCCTGCTTCGGCAAATTTATCCGTCTTCTCAGTGATATCAATTACAAGAATGATCGATACGATGATGAGTACGGTAAAAATGAAAGCCCCGAGAAACTTTTTAAGTATGTACTTGTCTATTAATTTCATTTAGAGTCGTTGAGAAACCTTGCTTACCATTTTATTTTTCCATTGACTGAAAGTGCCGGCTTCTATTTGCACTCTTGCCTCACCTACCAGCCACAGATAAAAACTCAGGTTATGTATGCTAGCAATTTGCGCGCCTAAAATTTCCTTGCTCATGATCAGGTGTCTAAGATAAGCTTTTGAATAAAAATTATCGACATATCCCGGCAAATCCGGGTCTATAGGCGAAAAGTCCCTTTCCCACTTTTTGTTTTTGATATTGATGATACCTTCCGAAGTAAAGAGCATACCGTTTCGGGCATTTCTGGTCGGCATTACGCAATCGAACATGTCTATTCCCAAAGCTATACACTCCAGTATATTGGCAGGTGTACCCACTCCCATCAGGTAGCGGGGCTTATCCAAAGGCAAAATATTGCAGACATGGTCTGTCATTTCATACATCATCTCGGCAGGCTCGCCTACTGAGAGGCCTCCTATGGCATTGCCTTCGCGCTCAAACGATGCAATGGCCTCGGCCGACTGCGTACGCAAATCTTTATAAACACTACCTTGTACTATTGGGAACAGTGTTTGGTTATAGCCGTATTTACCTTCGGTTTTATCAAAATGCTCGCAGCACCTTTTTAGCCAACGGTGCGTCATGTGCATAGACTTTTCAGCATAATCATATTCACATGGGTAAGGGGTACACTCATCAAAAGCCATGATAATATCTGCCCCTATAGTACGCTGAATATCCATTACCGCTTCAGGAGAGAATATATGCCTTGATCCGTCGATATGCGACTGAAAGGTTACGCCTTCTTCCTTTATTTTACGGGTATCCGCCAAAGAATAGACCTGGTACCCGCCACTATCCGTAAGTATAGGCCTGTCCCATCCATTAAATTTATGCAGCCCTCCCGCTTCCTCTATAATGTCCAGACCCGGCCTGAGATACAAGTGATAGGTATTGCCCAATATGATCTGGGCCTTAATATCTTCTTTCAGCTCACGCTGATGCACCGCCTTTACCGAACCGGCAGTACCCACCGGCATAAAAATAGGAGTTTTGATGTCTCCATGATCAGTTGTAATTGTACCTGTTCTGGCCTTACTTCCCGGATCTTTTGCCTCTAGCTTAAAATTCATTTTTTACCTTTAATAAACAGGGCGCAAAAATAAGGGTAATATTTGCAAATGGCACTAAGGTTCATTGTTTTACTGATTGCCTATAAACCTCCGGTTCAATTATCCTACGCACTAGCTTATCCGCTTAAGAAGATGCAATGAGACAAACCTGCCTTTTGCTCCTGCTGACTGCCAACTCTCCACTGAACATCTCATTTTACAAACAATGATCCACCCCGATTCTGGCAAACCTCACCAAAATTCACTATTTTACGTACATGAACATAGGTCGTAAATTAGGCTTTTTTACCGCTTTCATCTTGCCTGCATGGGTACTGCTGGGCTACACCTGGGGCGGCTGGGGCAATTTTGTAACATTGCTCCATGTGTTTATCCTTTTACCTTTGATAGACCAATCCGTTGGGGTTGACACTCAAAATGTGCCAGAAGAGAAGGCGAAAGTTATCTCCAATGAATTTTACTATCGCTTTGTAACCTATGTCTGGACGTGGTTTCAGTTAGCCTTCATAGGCTGGGGCATCTATGCGGTAACTTTTGGCAAAATAAGCACTCCTATAGAATGGATCGGTTTCACCTTAAGTTTTGCACTGGTAACCGGCGGCATCGGTATCACAGTAGCTCATGAGCTGGGACATAAAAAGTCGTCTATAGAGCGTTTTTACTCCAAGATTTTGCTCATGACGGTCAGTTATATGCACTTTTACATTGAGCATAACAAAGGCCACCATGTACATGTAGCTACTCCTGAAGATCCGGCTACAGCCCGTAAAAATGAAACGTTCTATGCTTTTTGGGTACGCTCTGTTTTCGGAGGTTATGTACACGCATGGAAAATTGAAAACGAGAGGCTAAGAAGAAAAAACAAAAGCCCTCTGAGCCTCCAGAATAACATGATTTGGTTTGCAGTATTGCCTGTATTATTCTGTGCCGCAATCACATTTGGCCTGAGTATCTACGCGGATTATTTCACCTGGCAGGTACCTGCTTTTTTCTTCGGGCAAAGCTTTCTGGCCTTTAGCCTGCTAGAACTTGTTAATTATGTGGAGCACTACGGCATCCAACGCAAGGAAATAGCCCAAGGTCGCTACGAACGGGTCACTCCCATCCATTCCTGGAATGCCAGCCATCTCATCAGCAACTTCTTCCTTTTTCAGCTACAGCGTCACTCCGACCATCACGCCAATGCCATCAAAAGATACCAGGTATTGAACCACTACGATGAAAGCCCGCAGTTACCAGCAGGCTATCCTACCATGATCATTATAGCACTGGTTCCTCCACTTTGGTTCAGTATGATGAATAAGAGGTTGGAAAAGTGGCATTCAGCCAACGATTTGCAGACTGCCTGACTTACTGGTCCGGCTTTTCTATGGCACGGAATTTCCGGGAGACACAAACTTTTCACCTCTGTGCTGACAGGCAGTTGTTAATAGCAATCGGCAAAAGCAGTTGGCAAAGTCTAGATAACAATAGGTGCGGTTTACTGATTCTCAGTGGTGAGCTTAATATTACACTTATATCATCAAAAAGAGTCTCCAAAGGCGATTATTTTACCTTATTATACTTCTTCATAATCTCCACCACCTGCTCTACCGGCAAGGCTTTGATGGTATGATTATCCCTGCCTGTAATGGTTTGTGCAGCAAATAGTGAATTTAATATGGCCTCCTCGGTAGCTTCAATAGTTGCCAGGAACAAGGGGCTCATAGCCTCATTGGATAAAACTTCACTTTTATAGAACATCGACTCTTCTGAATTTGGCACAAAATTATCCTTAGCTGTAGATACGGCAATTACATAATCCCCGCTTCCATTGGAGGCAATCCCGCCGGTTTTGGCAAGGCCCAGCATAGCTCTTTTGGCCAGTCTTTTCAGGTTTCTCGAAGATAACGGTGCGTCGGTCATGACCACGATCATACATGAGCCATCAGCTTCGTTAAGGATCTCTTCCATGTAAGGATAATGGTTCAGCTCCTGCCCTATGGGCACTCCATTGATTTCCAAAACACCTCCAAAATTGGTCTGCACCAGCACCCCAACGGTGTAGCCTCCTTTAGCTTTAGGAACAACCCGGGAAGAAGTACCAATACCACCCTTATACCCAAAGCAGATCGTGCCTGTACCGGCGCCAACATTTCCCTCTGTTACCGGACCTGATTTTGCATTTTTGATGGCATCCAGCACGTGCTCCTGAGTTATATGCCTTCCCCTGATGTCATTTAACCAGCCATCATTAGTCTCTCCTACTATCGAATTTACAGACCTTACTTCTTCATTTCCCGGCTGGTTCAGTGTATAGGTAATCAGGCCTTCAGAGGCCGCAGGTACGCTAAGGGTGTTGGTCAAAATGATCGGGGTTTCGATATTTCCAAGTTCTTCTACCTGGCTATACCCGGCAAGCTTACCAAAGCCATTGCCAATATACATGGCGGCAGGTACCTTCATTTGATAGATATTGCCCTCATGAGGTATGATCGCTGTTACTCCGGTTCTTATATTGTCACCTTTTTCTACTGTTGTGTGTCCAACCGTTACCCCGGCAACATCGGTAATGGCGTTATTTTTGCCGGTTTTTAAAACTCCGATCTCTATTCCGTAGTCTCTTAATCTTTTGTTTTGGGAATTAGCAATCATGAGTACTGAAGTAATCAATATCAGGGTTAATAAACTTTTTTTCATGGTTATACAGGTATTCCCGTTTCATAGCGGGCAAGGTTGATTTTTATGGATAATGCCAGACAAGGTAATTAGTCAGGAATTTTAAAACAAGTGTATTAGGAGCGAAGGAAGATGCCCGGCTTACCTGATTTGGATAACGTACTGATTGTGAAAGCGATAAAATTTTATATTACTGCAGATGGGCACGGTGAGAGACATACCATTACAAGATTAAGTTGTTTTTCATAGTGGGATTACTTCTTCACTTCCCGAAAGCTTTCGGAACAAGCTGTACCCCACTTATCGCAATGACGATAATATTTAGTTTCTCCTTCTTTACTCAAAATATGGAGTACATATTAGATTCAATGAGTCCCAACAAAAAAGCCCTGCCAAACATTTAAGTCCGGCAGGGCTGATTTCAAACCTGTGTATAGTTAGTGGCTCTCCTCGCAGCTACAGCCTACTGTCATGTAGCTTTCTCCTGCCTCATGCCAGTCAAACGCCTGATTGTACTTATTATTTTCCCAGTAGAATTTAGTTCTCTTTTCTTCTTTGTTACCGGTCTCGTTCATGGTAGCAGCATCATAAAGCCTGCCATTGACCATGGTGTAAACTACTGAATTACTGTTTTGAATATCCTCAAGCGGATTCTTATCCAGTACTACGAGGTCAGCCAGTTTGCCGGTCTTGAGCGAACCTATCTGATCATCCATACCGAGGTAGTTGGCTCCGTTGATCGTTGCAGCTTTCAGGGCCTCCATGTTGGTCATGCCTCCCTGTTGAAGCATCCAAAGCTCCCAGTGAGCACCCAGGCCTTGTAGCTGTCCATGGGCTCCTAAGTTAACCTTTACGCCTGCATCGGTCAGGGCTTTAGCCGTTCTGGAAACAAGGATATGGCCATTTTCATATTCCTTATCCGGAGCCATAGTTCTGTGGCGTGACCTGGAATCAATAACACCTCTCGGATAGAAGGTCAGCAACCTCTCATTTTCCCAAACATTGGTTTTCTGATACCAGAAGTATTCACCATTCAACCCTCCGTAATTTACAATAAGTGTAGGTGTGTAGCCTGTTTTACTATTGCCCCAGAGGGCTTCAACATCTTCATAAACCGGGGCTACAGGTATATTGTGCTCAATCCCGGTATGTCCGTCCATGATCATGGTCATGTTGTGATAGAAGGTAGAGCCACCTTCCGGCACCACCAGCATGTTAAGCTCCCTGGCGGCTTGAATTACCTGCTGTCGCTGATCTCTGCGCGGCTGATTATAACTTTTCACTGAAAACGCACCAAAAGCTTTGGTCCTTCGCAAAGCAGACCGGGCATCATCTATGCTATTGATCGTAGCTTTAAAATCTCCATCAGCTCCGTAAAGGATTATACCTGTAGAAAACAGCCTTGGCCCATGCATCTTTCCTGATTTTATAAGCTCCGACATGGCAAAAACTGTTGTGGTATTGGCTGAAGGATCGTGGGCTGTTGTTACCCCATAGGCAAGATTAGCATAGAAAGGCCAGTGCTTCTGGGGCAAAACGCCATAACTAAAGGCTCCTACGTGCGCATGAACATCCACCAACCCTGGAATAATCGTCTTCCCGGCCACATCATATACTTTTGCATTGGCAGGAACGGTTACTTCCCCTGCCTTGCCTATGGCTTCAATCTTATTGTTTTCAACTACGATAGTACCGTTTTCAATCACTTCATCACCTTCCATGGTAATTATTCTGGCGCCTTTGAATACAATAGTTCCTTCAGGCTTGTAAGTATCCGCAACCAGACCTACTTTCAACCCTACTGTATCTACAGGAGGAATGCTATCCGGCGAACCTTCAAGAAAGGTAAAACGCTCTTTAATGTCATTGGTAAAATACTCTTCACCCAATGTCCAGTGTATTTTTTTGCTATCTGCGGACCAGTGCAGGTTAATCCCCGCATCACGGGTGATGGCTGCCACCGGGAAAGCGGTGGTTTTATCATCAAGGTCGATAGCCTGCCCGGTATGTGGCATAGGAGCTATGTAAGCCTTATGGAGGTTGATGAACGCTACCCACTTATTATCAGGGCTGGGTACAAGCCTGTTGGCATATTTTGACTTCAACAGTGTCCTTTTATCCTCACCATTCAGGTCAACACTCTTTAATTCTTTAGTCAGGTTTCCAAAAAAGTATCCTCCAGACTGATAAAATATACGTGATCCATCAGTACTATAGCGCGGGTATTCCCCTTCATCAACTACAAGCCTGGCCTTACCACCATTCGCTGAAATCCTATAGATACCTGCATTTTTATTGAAGGTACCGCCCAGCATACTATTTCCAGACTCCTTCACAAACACGATCTCTTTGCCATCAGGGGAGAAAGTGGGGCTTCTGTAGATTCCTTTTTCAGAAGTCACGTTCACGGGTTGGGCCTTTCTGCTTTTCAGGTTGAGCTTTTGAACAGCTCCCATCCCTTCATCATTCCAGCTTACATACACCACTTCGTTTCCATCAGGAGAAAAGGAGGGCTCAAACTCAAAATCAGAAGAAGAAGTGAGCCTTTGTGGTTTACCATCTGGTAGTTCTTTTTTATAAATATGCCCCAGCGCATTGAACACTAAAGTTTTACCATCAGGTGAGGTCACGGCATTACGGATCACCTTGGCAGTGAATTTATCCGGTGCCACTTCATTTCTGAATTTCAAAGTCTCTGCAATTTTCAGTTTTGCATTAACTGTGAAAGGCACATCGGCAACAGTCAGGCTATTCACATCTATTTTGTTGATCTTACCTGCTGACCAGATATAGATAGATTTATTGTCAGGACTCCAGTTGAAGTTGGGATAAACTCCAAATATGGCCCAGGCTTCCTGCTGGTCTTTATTTAGCTGGTCGTAAACAGGCCATTCTTCACCGGTTTTCAAGTCATGGATGAACAGCACAGTTTTTTCCCTCACTCTTTTGATAAATGCAAGCTTTGAACCATCCCTTGAAACCTGAGGCCTGGCAGCTCCACCCGGCCCTCCAGTGATGGTTTTAACAGACCCGTCAGCAAAATCGTATCGCTGAATGACATAGATCTGACTGTTTGGGTCTTTATTGTATTTAAAATATCCTCCGGGATACATGTCCTCGCTATAGTATAAGTATTTCCCGTCAGGGGATACTGAAGGCTCATTCACATCCTGCTGGTCATTTTTTCTTGTAGTTAACTGCAGACCACTTCCCCCGGTAATGTGGTACATCCACATCTCTCCTGCACCTAAAGATCGTTGAGATGTAAAGTGTTTTCTGGCAATAAGATAGTTTCCGTCAGCAGACCAAACCGCATTGTTCAATAACCGGAAGCTCTCTTTGGTCACCTGTTTGGCATTGCTACCATCCCTATCCATGATCCAGATATTGTCACCTCCACCGGCATCGCTGGTAAAAGAAATTTTCTTTCCGTCAGGGCTGAACCTGGGCTGTATTTCAAAGGGAAGTCCTGATCTTAACACTTTGGCTTCACCTCCGGCTGCCGGCATGATGTAGATATCACCCATAAGGTCAAAAACGATGTCTTTGCCATCAGGACTTACATCAAGGTTCATCCAGGTACCTTTATCCGTTTTCAGGTCAACCTCCTTAAAATTCCAGTCCCCGGGAGGATCCGTTACTTTCCACTCTTCTTTTTTCTGCGCATTCAACATTGACGCTATGACAAGGAATACCCCTATTAACAGGTGTTTTTTCATTGTTTTAAGATTTATACTATTTCTGATTTACGATTTTCAATTCTATTCACATTCCACAGGCACATCGGAGCCCAGTTCACGGGCCTTATCCCAGTCTTCCGCAGCCTCCTCAACTTTTCCCTGGATGCATTTTATACTCCCTCTGTTGATCAATGCCAGCACATAATCAGGCCTGAGCTTCAGGGCCTCATCAAATGAAGCAATGGCTTCTTCGTATTGGTTGAGCATGAAATAGGAATATCCCTTTTCATAATATGCTTCCGGATACTCAGGTTTGATTTCCAAAGCATTGTTATATGCCGAGATCGCTGCCCAGTTATCCCCGATCTGAGATTGGCAAACACCCATCAGGTAGTAAGCCTCCGGATTTTCCGGGTCACGTTGCAGCGCCCGGTTAAAAAAATCAATGGCAGACCTGTAGTCTCCCGACTCATATTCCTGATAACCAATATCTACCAGTTCAGATACTTTTTGCTGGTTTTGACATACACCTGCAGAGCAGGCAAAAATTGCCAGTATGGCGACAAAAAGAGTTTTCATAGCCACCAAATTAAGTGTTTTCAAAATGTATTGATAAAAAATAGTGACTTTTTACACTAGTGGTAGTCTAAACAAAAAAAACGCTGAGGACGTTAATATTTTAAATTATTTCTTGCGATTAAAAAATAAAGTTACATACTTTGGACTTCCGATGAATAATTCAGCCACATATACACCCGTTCTTAACGCAGCAGCAGTTGCGGTAGCCCCGGTGTGTGCCCCTGTGGCCAGGATTAGGGCAGCCAGGCCCCTTGCGGGTATATAACTTTTCGCGGTGGTACGTCCACTGCATCCTCCAAATCCAATTTCCAGTAATCAATTAACCGCCGAAAGGCTCACATTCTTAAACTATTTCCTGCAATGTCGGAAATTAAAATTACCATAGCTGGCGAAGCGCATGTGCACTTTGCCGAAGAAATTTGTACCATGATGGAGCAAGCCGCCCAGCAGCGCGGCACAGGTATAGCCAAACGCTCTCCCTTGTACGTCAGTGCTAAAATGATGGAAGGGAAGGCTGTAATAGCCATATCTGGTGGTGTCCCGGTAGGCTTCTGCTACATCGAAACCTGGGGGCATGGCAAATACGTGGCTAACTCCGGGCTTATTGTACACCCTGACTTTCGCAATACAGGCCTGGCCCGTGATATAAAAGCGGAAGCTTTCAAGCTTTCCCGAAAGAAATTTCCCGAAGCAAAGATCTTTGGTATCACCACTAGCCTGGCGGTAATGAAGATCAACTCTGACCTGGGCTATAAGCCGGTAACTTTTTCTGAACTGACTACGGATGAAGAATTCTGGAAAGGCTGCCAAAGCTGTCGGAATTATGACATCCTAACCCGAACAGGCCGGTCTCACTGCCTTTGTACCGGTATGATGTATGACCCGAACAAACCTGCAAAGCCTGCAAATAAAAAACTGAACAAAGAAGAGCGCTGGGAAAGATTCAAACGCTTCATCAAGTTTCAGGGCTTTAAAGAAGGGGCGGATCGCCTGCGTCAAAAAATCAAAAACAAATCTGGTAACCTTAAATTCAATAAATTATCATGGCTGTCAAAAATATCGTTGTTTTAGCTTTTAGCGGAGGCCTTGACACCTCCTACTGTGTAAAATACCTGAAGCATGACCTTAACTTTGAAGTGCATTCTGTACTGGTGAACACTGGCGGGTTTAGCCAGGAAGAACTTAAAGCTGTAGAAGACCATGCTTATAAACTGGGCGTGGCTAAACATGAGACCGTTGATGTAGTCGATGAATTTTATGAAAAGGCTATCAAGTACCTCATTTTTGGCAATGTACTGAAAAACAACACCTATCCGCTCTCGGTAAGTGCCGAACGAGTATTTCAGGCTATCGCAATTGCTGAATATGCCCAAAAAGTTAATGCTCAGCACATCGCCCATGGCAGCACCGGTGCAGGCAACGACCAGGTACGGTTTGACCTCGTGTTTAACATCATGGTGCCTAATGCGCAGATCATCACTCCCATTCGCGATCAGCAGCTTTCACGACAGGCTGAAATAGACTATTTGAAGGCCCATGGTGTGGAAATGAATTGGGAAAAGGCTAAATACTCTATCAATAAAGGCCTATGGGGCACAAGTGTAGGAGGCGCGGAAACTCTGACCTCCAAAGAAGCACTGCCTGAGCAGGCTTACCCAAGCCAGTTGAAGAAAGAAGAGCCAGTGCAAGTAACTCTGGGCTTCGAAAAAGGTGAGATCACCAGTATTGACGGAGAGTCCGTTAAACCTGTGGATGCCATCATAAAACTCAATGAGATGGGAAATGCCTATGCTATTGGCCGCGACATCCATGTAGGTGACACCATCATTGGCATCAAAGGCCGTGTAGGCTTCGAAGCTGCAGCCCCGCTTATGCTTATCAAAGCTCACCACCTATTGGAAAAACATGTGCTTACCAAATGGCAACAGCACTGGAAAGAGCAACTGGCTAGCTGGTATGGCATGATGATGCATGAAGGGCAATACCTTGACCCGGTAATGCGCAATATTGAAAAATTCATCGAAGACACTCAGGAAAATGTAACGGGTAAAGTTTACGTAAAACTCGCTCCGTACCATTTTCAGGTAACAGGTATTGAGTCTGAGCATGACCTGATGAACTCTAAATTTGGCCACTATGGAGAAATGAACAGTGGATGGACTGGCGAAGATGTAAAAGGTTTTACCAAAATACTGGCAAACCAGACGAAGATCTACTATGCGGTAAATAAGCAGACTGAAGTAGAGGCAGACGCAACATAGTGAGATAAGGCTACCGACCGTCCCCTTGAGGAGACTACAGGGGTGTCTCCATTTGAAAGATAAGAAACAAAACAAAAAATGATAAAAACAGGAATTATAGGTGGAGCAGGATATACAGCAGGAGAACTGCTGCGCATACTGATACACCACCCTGAGGTAGAAATAACTTTTGTACAAAGCTCCAGCCAGAGCGGGAAAGCCGTTAGCAGCATCCACGATGATCTGATAGCAGAAACTGACCTGGTTTTCAGCGACACTATGGCTCCGGTGGATGTGATCTTCCTTTGCCAGGGGCATGGCAAATCACTGGCATGGGTTAAGGAGAATGAGCTAAGCAGCTCCACCCGGATAATAGACCTGAGCCAGGACTTTCGCCATCAGGCAAAAGCTAGCTATGGTGACCGCAGCTTTGTATACGGACTGCCGGAATTAAACCAAAGCAAAATTGAAAAAGCTTCGAACATAGCTAACCCGGGCTGCTTCGCTACGGCTATCCAACTGGCGTTGTTGCCTCTTGCCAATTCAGGTCTTGTTAAAGATGAGATCCATGTACATGCCATCACCGGATCTACCGGTGCAGGGCAGGCTCCGGGGGAAACAACACACTTTAGCTGGAGAAACAACAACGTTTCCGCTTACAAATCATTTGAACATCAGCACCTTATAGAAATAAAGGAAAGCCTTACCAGCCTGCAATCAGGGCTTGACCGGGATATTAATTTCATACCTGTACGGGGTAATTTCAGCCGCGGGATTTTCGCTACGGCTTACACCCTCTTTGAAGGTAGCCTGGATGAGGCTTTGAAGCTCTATAAAGATTTTTATCAGGAGGCACCCTTCACTACAGTGGTTGACACTCCTATTCACCTCAAACAGGTGGTGAATACTAACCATTGCCTGATCCAACTGGAGAAGCATGGAAATAAGCTACTGATCACCAGCATTATAGATAATTTATTAAAAGGGGCTTCCGGGCAGGCTGTTCAAAACATGAACCTGATGTTCGGACTGGATCAAAGCCTTGGACTCAAACTAAAAGCTAACGCATTCTAATCATGATACAACAAACGATAGCCATTTTAGGAGCTGGCAATCTCGGCCTCGCTATTTACAAAGGACTTAAAAAAGGCGGATTGCTGGAAAACAATAAACTGATCCTCACAAGAAGAGATATCAGTGGTTTAATTGGCATAAAAGACCCCTCGGTAACAATTACCACGGAAAACCCGAAAGCTGTTGAAGAGGCTGATATTATCATTTTTGCGGTACAACCCAAACAACTGAAGGGACTCCTACAGGAAATAAGCCCTGTATTAAACCCCGACAAGCATACTCTTATATCGGTAATTACGGCAGTAACCATTCAGGAAATGGAAGAATCGCTCTCCGGTAAATTTCCAATCATCAGGGCTATGCCGAATACGGCCATTGCTGTTTTGCAATCCATGACATGCATGGCTTACAATGACCTCGGAAAGTCTAAAATAGGTATGGTGCAAACCATCTTCAACTGTGTAGGCAAAACGTTGGTAATACAGGAGGAGCTTATGCAGGCCGCGACGGTGGTTTGCGCGAGTGGCATTGCCTTCTGGATGCGATTTATCCGCGCAACTACCCAGGGAGGTGTCCAGTTGGGTTTTGATGCTGAATATGCCCAGGAGATAGCTGTTCAAACCTGTCTTGGCGCTGCCAGTCTGCTCGCAGGCAATGGAGGCAGCCACCCGGAAAGCGAAATAGACAAAGTAACGACCCCGCAAGGCTGCACGATATCAGGACTTAATGAAATGGAACACAACGGCCTAAGCTCTGCTCTGATCAAAGGCCTGGTGAAGTCATACGAGAGGATCAATAAAATGAAGGAAACAACTAAATAGCTTGTCGCCCCAACTGTCCCCTTGAGGGGACTACAGGGGGTGTTCTCCACACGGAAAAGTAAGAAACAACCTCCTCAAGAGGTAAATTATAAGGCAAAAGAAAAGGAAATTATTAACCATTAAACAAAAAGATGAACGACAAAATCATCCACTAACTAACAATTAATTTTTTATTCATGAAACTATTTAAGGTATACCCCCAGCTTGACCTGGAGCTTACGAAAGCTCAGGGATGCTACGTTTATGACAGATCCGGTGCTCAATATCTTGACCTCTACGGAGGGCACGCCGTGATCTCGGTCGGTCATACGCACCCGCACTATGTCAAACGTATTAAAGAACAACTGGACGCGATAGCCTACTACTCCAATGCCGTTATTAACCCTGTACAGCTTAGCCTTCTTGAAAAACTGGGCAAATTATCAGGGTATGATGCATACCAGTTATTCCTATGTAACTCAGGAGCGGAGGCCATCGAAAATGCCTTAAAAATAGCCTCGTTCCATACGCAGAAAGACAAACTGATTGCCTTCAACCGGTCATTCCACGGCCGTACTTCAAGAGCTCTCTCTGTAACGGACAATGACAAGTACCGCTCATTGCTCGACAAGTACAGCAATGTGCAATTTATGAACATGGATCTGGATGCTGTTGAAGTGGCATTAAAAAACCAGGATGTCTGTGCGGTACTGATAGAAGGTATCCAGGGACTGGCAGGTATTTATATGCCTGATGCTGGTTTTCTTCCCGGCCTGAAAAAGCTTTGTGAAAAATATGGTGCCCTGCTGGTTGTGGATGAGATCCAGTCAGGCTATGGCCGTAGTGGAAAATTCTTTGCGCACCAACATGCCGATGTACAGCCTGACCTGATCACAGTGGCTAAGGGTATGGCTAACGGTTTCCCTATGGGTGGTGTGTTGATCAGTCCGGAAATAGAGGGCTGGTTTGGTATGTCTGGCTCTACTTTCGGTGGCAACCACCTGGCTTGTGTGGCCGCTTTGGCAACGCTGGAGATTATTGAGAATGAAAATCTTGTGGAAAACGCTCAAAATGTAGGCTCAGCACTGGCTGAGGCTTTAAAAGCTATCCCCGAGGTAAAAGAAGTTCGTGGAGCAGGCCTGATGATCGGCGTAGAATTCGATTTTCCTGTAAAAGACATCAGAGAAAACCTGATGAAAGAGCAGCATGTATTGACAGGAATGGCGGCCAACCCGAATGTTATCCGGTTATTGCCTCCTCTGACCCTGACACAGGAGCAGGCTAATCAACTTGTAGAAAAACTAAAATTAAGCATAGAAAAAACAAAATCAGATGCAGCAGTTCTTATCGGTAAGTGACCCGGAAGACCCGGGTAGTTTAGTCAAAAAGGCATTAGCCTTGAAAAAAGACCCTTTTGGGAATCAGATAGGAAAAAACAAAACACTCGGGCTGGTATTTTTTAATCCCAGCCTGAGAACCCGCATGAGTTCGCAAAAAGCAGCCATGAACCTGGGTATGAATGTCATGGTAATGAACATTGACAAAGACGGGTGGAGAATAGAAACTCAGGATGGCGCCGTTATGGACGGGGACAACCAGGAGCATATCAAAGACGCCGCCCGGGTTATGAGCCAGTATGTTGACATTCTTGGGGTCCGGACTTTTCCTGCATTAAAAAACCGGGAAGAGGATTACTCCGAAAGTGTAATCAATCAGTTTGTCAAACATTCGGAGGTTCCCATCGTCAGCCTGGAGTCAGCCACCCGGCACCCTTTACAATCACTGGCAGACCTGATCACTATTGAAGAATTGGGCATCAAAAAACCGAAAGTAGTTTTGTCATGGGCACCACACCCTCGAATTTTGCCCCAGGCAGTTCCCAATTCGTTTCTGGAATGGATTAAAACAACCGATGCAGAAGTAACTCTGGCCTGCCCTGAAGGTTATGAGCTGGACGACCAGTTTATCGATGGCGTTAATATCAGCCATGATCAGGATAAGGCTTTTGAAGGCGCCGACATCATCTACGGCAAAAATTGGAGCAGTTATCATCACTACGGCCAGCGCCTGGATGTTAAAGAAGACTGGACTATCACCAACAAAAAAATGGCCCTGACCAACAACGGAAAGTTTATGCACTGCCTGCCCATCCGCAGAAATGTGGTGGCAACGGATGAGGTTATTGATAACTCCATAGTTTATCAGCAGGCCAAAAACCGGGAGTTTTCAGCGCAGGTGGTATTGCAGGAGATTTTGGAGGGGATGCAATGACGTTGCGCGGGACACCCTCCGGCCTACGGCCACCTCCCTCA
>NZ_SMLW01000595.1:20456-21068 GCF_009711405.1 Fulvivirga kasyanovii
GGCGCTTGAAGGATTTAAAAGTGTGCAACTATTTAAAACAGTATTAAATTGATAGCACCGTCCCAACTGTCCCCTTGAGGGGACTACAGGGGGTGTTAGCCAACCAGAAAAGTACAACTAATCCCATGTCAAAAAACAAAATCATACCATACCGAAAAGATCTGAAAGCAAAAGCCCGGGAGCTTAGGGAGCATAGTACACTTTCAGAAATCCTGTTGTGGTGTGAAATTAAAAACAGACAGTTACTGGATTATCAATTTCACAGGCAAGTGCCCATGTTGGATTACATCGTTGAACTGGCACTGGTCATTGAGGTTGACGGGGAGAGCCATTATCATGATGATGCCCCGGAAAGAGACGAAATACGACAAAAGAGGATTGAGCAATACGGAGTGACATTTTTAAGATTTGATGATAAAGATGTAAAGCAAAATATGTCCTTTGTTTTAGATTCAATTCATCAGTGGGTTTCGGATTATGAAGAAAAAGCGGAGGTTGAAATGAGGGACACCCTCCCCCCTGCGGGTACCTCCCTCAAGGGAGGACTTTAGTGCGATTGAAGGATTCAAAGTGTGCAACTATTTAAAAGGCAGTATTAAAATCGATGGCACC
>NZ_SMLW01000595.1:21078-24816 GCF_009711405.1 Fulvivirga kasyanovii
TAATAAAAGTGTAATTTGAAATAACAGCAATAGAGCAGGACACCCTGCGGTCTACGGCCATTCCGACACTGATCGGGACAGGCTCTCCCTCAAGGGAGGAGTTAGTGCGTTGAAGGATTTTAAAGTACACAACTATTAAAAGGCAGTATTAAAATCGATGGCACCGCCCTAACTGTCCCCTTGAGGGGACTACAGGGGTGTTTGCCAACCAGAAAACATCAAATATGAAAACCAAACTAACAGTAATAAAAATCGGAGGTAACGTTATTGATGACGCTGAAACTTTAAAGCATGTGCTTCAGGAATTTAGCGAGCTGAACTCTCCGAAAATACTGATCCATGGGGGTGGGAAAATAGCCTCTGAGCTTTCGCTAAAATTGGGTATACAACCAAAAATGATTGAAGGAAGACGTATTACTGATGCTGAAACACTCAAGGTGGTCACCATGGCTTATGGTGGTTTGGTCAATAAAAATATAGTTGCCTTGCTACAGGCATTCGGATGTGATGCACTTGGCCTGACCGGGGCCGATGCCAACGTGATCCCTGCGCAAAAAAGGGCAAACAAAGAAATTGACTATGGATATGTAGGAGATTTTGAAACTGATAGCATCAATATTGAGAGGTTATCATTTTTCATTGAGGGAGGCCTTACGCCTGTATTTTGTGCCTTGACGCATGACAAAAATGGTTCTTTACTGAATACCAATGCCGACACGCTGGCGGCCGGAATAGCCACTGCTCTTTCTAAAAAGTACGATGTGAAACTTATCTACTGCTTTGAAAAACCCGGGGTACTGCTGGATGCAGAGGATGACAAAACCCTGATTCGTGAGCTAGGCTATTTGCACTACCAACAGCTCAAAGACGATGGCATTATCCATACAGGCATGATCCCCAAACTTGAAAATGCTTTTGCAGCCCGACGGCATGGTATTGATGTGGGTATTAAGCATGCTCTTGATCTGAATAAATCAGCAGGCACTATTCTGTTATAAATCCATGAACTACACGCAAGAAGCCATATCACTACTTAAAAAATTAATTACCATCCCTTCATTATCAAGAGAAGAGGAAGCCACAGCTGATGCTATTGCTACTTTTCTTGAGCAATATGGTGTAGCTGTAGTAAGGTCTGGCAATAATGTTTGGGCAAGAAACAAGTTTTATGACCCGAGGAAACCAACTATTCTCTTAAACTCTCATCATGATACGGTGAAGCCAAATGCAGGATATACCAGAGACCCATTTGCCGCGGAAGTAGTTGATGGAAAACTATTTGGATTGGGCAGTAATGACGCGGGCGGGCCTTTGGTAAGCCTGATCGCCACGTTTCTGACGTTTTATGAAAATGAAAATTTAACGCATAACCTGATTCTGGCGGCTACGGCCGAAGAGGAAATATCCGGCAAGGGTGGAATAGAAAGCATTTTACATGATCTGGGGCAGGTGGAACTGGCCATCGTAGGTGAGCCTACACTCATGCAAATGGCCGTTTCTGAAAAGGGACTTCTGGTACTGGACTGTACGGCCAAGGGAAAAGCAGGCCATGCTGCCAGAAACGAAGGAGAAAACGCCATATACAAAGCCATAAAGGATATTAGCTGGTTTGAAAATTTCCAATTCCCCAAAGTCTCGGAGACATTGGGACCAATCCATATGAATGTCACTCAAGTCCAGGCCGGATCACAACATAATGTGGTACCGGACACTTGCAGTTTTGTAGTTGATATTCGGGTAACAGATGCTTATAGTCATGAAGACATTTTAGAAATTATAGAGGCACATACCAGTTGCGACGTAAAGGCACGGTCAACGCGTTTGAAACCTTCTGGTATTGATAAAAATCATCCGGTTGTAACGCTTGCGAAGGAGATGGGTATCGAAACTTATGGATCACCAACATTATCAGATCAGGCACTGATCCCGTTCCCTAGTATAAAAATGGGCCCTGGTGACTCTGCCCGCTCGCATACTGCCGATGAATTTATTTATATTAAGGAAATTGAAGAGGGGGTTAGGGGATATAGGAAGTTGTTAGGAAGATTAGTTAGAAAATGAGGTGTATATCCGTAACGTAGAACACCCTCCCCCCTGCGGGCATCCCGATACTAATCGGGACAGGCTCTCCCTCAAGGGAGGACTTTAGTGCGGTTGAAGGATTTAAGAGTGTGCAACTATTTAAAAAGCAGTATTAAAATCGATGGCTCCGCTCCAACTGTCTCTTTGAGGGGACTACAGGGGTGTTAGGCGTCTAGAAAATAATATCAAAAACAGATCAACGAATACAAAATGAAACTCTGGGACAAAGGATACACCATAGAAAAAAAGATTGAAACTTTTACTGTCGGCAACGACCGAGAACTTGACCTTCACCTGGCAAAATATGATGCGTTGGGTTCGCTCGCCCATGCACAAATGCTGAAAGAAATCGGGTTAATATCAGCGGAGGAGCTGGAAGGCATAGAAAAGGAGATCAGCCTGATATTAAACCAGATCGTAGAGGGTTCTTTTGAAATAGAGGCTCACTTTGAGGATGTCCACTCTAAAATAGAGCACCTGCTTACCGAAAAACTGGGTGAAGCAGGTAAAAAGATCCATACTGCACGCTCCAGAAATGACCAGGTTTTGGTTGACCTGCACCTGTTTGCCAGAGATGAGATCCAGGAGATTAAAGGACTGATCAGCAAGCTTTTTGATCGGCTGATTGCACTAAGCGAACAACATAAAGATGTACTCCTTCCCGGATACACACACTTTCAGGTAGCCATGCCTTCGTCTTTTGGCTTGTGGTTTGGTGCCTATGCCGAGTCCTTGATCGATGATATCCACCTGCTCAATGCCGCATTCAAAATTGCAGACCAGAACCCACTTGGCTCGGCAGCAGGTTATGGGAGTTCCTTCCCTATTAACCGCACCTCCACGACAGAGAAAATGGGATTTTCCACCTTAAAATACAACTCCGTAGCCGCCCAGATGAGCCGCGGAAAACTGGAAAAATCCATGAGTTTCGGGCTGTCAAGCGCTGCCGGTACGCTATCCAAACTGGCCATGGATGTCTGCCTCTATATGAGCCAAAACTTTGGTTTCATCACTTTCCCTGATCACCTGACCACTGGCTCCAGCATTATGCCTCACAAGAAGAACCCGGATGTGTTTGAACTGGTACGGGCCAAATGTAACAAAATACAAGCCCTACCTACTGAACTCATCATGATCACCAACAACCTCCCCAGCGGCTATCACCGTGATTTTCAGATCTTGAAAGAAAGCCTTTTTTCAGCGCTTTTCACCCTCAAATCCTGCCTGGAGATCTCTGAATATATGCTTCAACACATAATTATCAACAAAAAAGCTATCGATGATCCTAAGTATGACTACCTGTATACAGTAGAGTCCGTCAATAAAGAAGTCATTGCGGGACTACCTTTCCGTGAGGCTTACCAAAAGGTGGGACAGGCCGTTCAGTCCGGAGCTTATGCACCTGATAAAGAGGTGAAGCATACCCATGAGGGCAGTATTGGTAATTTGTGTAATGAGGAGATTAAAGGGAAGATGAGGGAGGCTTTGGGGTAGAGCTGTTTTTTGTCCCGTCATCCTGAAATTTTCTACCTCGTGCACTCAAAAGGTACTACCAGGCTTCAGAGAAAATATTCAGGATCTCCCGAATCGGGGCAATGCTTGAACCTTCGGTTGTACTTCTTAATAGTTAATCCAATTAAGTCTATTTTATTTTTA
>NZ_SMLW01000182.1 GCF_009711405.1 Fulvivirga kasyanovii
CTATATACTTCCATGTCTATCTCATCACCCCGCCCTACCGGCAAACTGATGGCTGGCCCCGCGATCTGGCTGTTGTTCAGCATCACTACTTCATCGTCACCGGCCACATGGATGTCACTAGCGGTGGCATCGGCACTATTAAACGTTTCTCTCGTTTCCTTGAGGTTGCTGAACAAGAAAAGTAGCACCAAGAATAACCTTGATGCTATCTGTTTTTTTATCCTTGTAAAAACTGTAACGCTTATTCAGGACTAGTCATCAAGTACCAGAAGAGTTCATCCTTTAAACTTGTGTTAGCGGCATCTCAATCATTTTTTAAACCTACAGGATTCCGCTTTTCATTAATCTCATATATCTTAATCACAGCTTTCATATATGCCAGTATTTTATCATTTGACAATTCTCTAGCTGCAAGAAAATCGGCAACTGATTTTAGAGCAACTCCCAAGTTATCAGTGTCTAAAATGTCATACTCTAAGTTATTCTTTATCAACACATATTGCTTGGTATGACTTGTAAAAACCCTTACTCTATAGATACCACTTCGCTTATAGCCCAAGACAGTTTCGTCCAACAATTCCTCCATATGCATCCGCTTATCGTAATCTTCTAATTCACCACCTTTTTCCAAATCACCTTGACTAATTAAAAAGTCAACCACACCTTTCTTTATTATATTGACATCTGACTGAGAATTAACCATTTGAGCAACACTCACCGATACATTTAAGCTTAGAAAGCAAATTATTATAAGTATGTAAAACCACTTTGAATCCTTACTTTTTCTCATCATTTTGATCTTTAGTCTCTCTTATTATCTCTGCACTAATGTCATGTGCTGGTTCTTCCGGCTCTTTGACATTAACATTTTCCTGAGTTGTATGCTCAATTTCGTGACCAAAAACTGCACCAATAACTTCTTCAAGAGACAACCCTTTTAAATCTTCCCCACTGAATGTCCCTCCATCTTCCATAATCTTAAGAATACTTCCTAGGTTAATTTTGATTTCTGAGTTATCAACTCCTATTTCTGATTTACCTGTTTTAAAATTTATTTCTTTATAAGTGGTAACATCCGTTACTCCCAATTGCAAAATACCTTTCTTTTCACTCTCTTTATCCTTGTAAGTAGGCCCCTTTGACTCGTTTAATATTGTAGTTATAGGGGCTTCTGAGTTCACTAGCTTACTAAATTGTCTCTTTCCTGAATTAGTGCCCTGAAGAGAATTTCCTAAACGTTTATGATTATCAGTGGCGTATTGCGTGTAACTTCCTTTACCTCCATTAGCTTTAGGATCATAAACCTTTTGGCCTTTAGCGTTTACCCACTCTAGTCCTTCCAACTCTCGCCCATCAATTACTCGATTCTCAGCAAAAGCATACGGACTATTATAAACATAATCATCTGCCAAAGGATCTACATTGAAAAACCTTCCAATATCAGGTTGGTGATTTCTCCACTTAAAAGAGTCCCAGTTAAGCCCAAGATCACTGATGTGTTCCTGCCCCTGAAATTTAAACCTATTCTCCTTAGCAGTAACCCTCCTAAAACCTCCTGCCACCTGAAGACCAAAAGGGTAATAATCACTGGTTTCCAACACATTACTTTCAGTAACCACCACCTTCATATCATCAAAGAACACGCG
>NZ_SMLW01000394.1:0-5613 GCF_009711405.1 Fulvivirga kasyanovii
CTACAGCTAGATCTATGTAAGGAGGAAAATTATAATGGACCAAATAAATAGGTGTGCCGGAAGGCTATCCGGCACACTTATTATCTATGAAATATTATTGATTCATTTGCTTCAAAAGCTCATCGATTGATTTAGCCATAGCAACACCGGGAAGCTTTACGGGAGCAGCCACTTCTGCAAGGAAGGTTCCTCTTACCTCACCCACTTTGTAAGTAGTAAAACCTACACGGTACAAGCCTACAGTTAAAGCTTTGTCAGGATTGCTGGCTTCGCTTTTGTAACGTAACAATGAGTTATAGTTACGGCCTTCTGGATCCTTTGGCATCTCTCCACTGTCATCGTTGCTCTCAAGCACTACCCATTTTGCACTTTTAACAGCGTCAGCACTGATATCGTCTTTGCTAACAATTGAAGAACGCTCCAAAGTGATGTAAGTATCAAAGAAGTCGCTTGAACCTTTGTGCTCTTTGTATTCAGCAGACTCGATAGCTTTTTTGTTTTTATAATCAGTCAAAGGAGAAAGCATTCTCACACCCAGCTCAGGAGCAACTGCAGGCACCCATACGTAGATATAGTAGAACTTTTTACCGTCTTTTACCTCATCTTCATTACCAGGCTCAGCATAACCTAAGTAGCTGATCACATCAGTATAAGGTACTTGAATAGTTTTTGGGCCAACCTTCTTTTCAACGGTACTACCAAACTTGTCAAGCTTTTGAGCATTAACACCAAATGCCAACAAAAGGGCTGCCAATGCAAGGCCACTTTTAAGTGATAAATTTTTCATTAGTTTTAAAATAGTTTTGTTTCAATTATTAATTTCTTCACAAAGAAAGTGCGTCGGCCAGCCTTATACATCACCATAATAAGTGAAAACCTTAATTCACTAGTTTTAGTGATTTCGATCAAAAACTATTTTCTTAATTATGCAAAGAGTATAAATTGCGTGGTGAGGTATGTGCCCAATAAAGTCCTGAAATGAAGATATTACATCTGGTTGTTGTTCCCCTTATTATATTCACGCTGATCTGCCTGCATGAGTTTACCGGCACTTGCAATGCTCAGGGCACAACAAAACAGCAGGAAATGCCGCAGCATATAGATGCTTTACTAAATTATGCCGATGAGCAGGTTACAATATCCACTGCACTCGCCGCCGTTTATGCTGATTCAGCCCTGGAACTAAGCAAAAAACATAAGTATGCACCGGGCGAGGCTCGCAGTTATTACTTACTCGGAGCTGCACATACCATCAATGGTGATTTTGAACCTGCCCTCAGCCACCTGAACACTGCCCTGAAATTGCATGATGAACTGAATGATGAACACGGAAGTGTACGCTGCAACAAGTACCTCGGGCGTTTGCATCACTACTCGGGACATAAAGAACAGGCTTTACGCTTTTACATTTCAGCACTCAAACAAGCTGAGCAGATCAACTGGTCAGAAGAAGTGATCAACCTTACCAACAACATCGGCACGGTATATTTGGACGAGCAGCGTTACGACAAAGCCATTGAATATTTTCAACGGTGCCTGGAGATGAAGCCCGACAAAGCCATAGAGTCTATTATTCTGAGTAACATCGGATTCGCCTACAGAAATCAAAAGGAGTATGATAAAGCACTCCAATACCTTAAAAAGAGCCTGACCATATGCTATGAAATGGATGATGTAGAATGTGAATTAGGACCGCTGGGTTTCGTGATAAGGATTTACATGGATTTGGGGGAAGATTCACTGGCCCTTAAATATTCTTATGAGATCATGGAAAAGCAGGAAAAGCTCAGCCAGCGAAAGGGGCTTATGGTCTCCTATAACCGAATAGGCCTTTTATATATGTACCTGCAACAGTCGGACAGTGCCATCAGATATTTTAAAAAGAGCCTTGAGATTGGCAAGGAAACGAATTATGCCTCTATGCACCTGATTCATGCCAACCTCGCTTATGTTTACAAAGATGCGAAAAAGTACGAAGAGGCACTCGAACACATGTTTATACATGTAAGGTTAAAAGACAGCCTCTTTTCGAATGAAAAGAACCGCATCACCGAGGAGCTGCTGGCCAAATACGATGCTGAAAAGCAGTTGAAAGAAATTGAGATCCTGCAAAAGGAAAAAGAACTACAGGAAGCCACCCTGGAACGTCAGTCGCTGACCCAAAATGTGGCCATTGTAGGAGCAGCCCTCATCCTCATTGTGTCTGTTGTAATATTGATCAACTATCAGCAAAAAATAAAAGCCCAGGTCCTGCTATCGGCAAAAACGAAAGAGCTTAATGAGCAAAAAAAGATGGAGCTGATCAGGGAAAACGAAATAAAGGCAATAAAGGCAAACATCGAAGGGCAGGAAAAAGAGCGTGAAAGAATAGCTCAGGAGCTGCACGATGGCGTCGCGGGCAATCTGGCTGGCATCAAGCTGACACTGGCTAACTACTCAGGTAAAGACCAAAGTCCTGATTTGCTAAAAGTGATCAGGAATATTGATGAGACGTATCACGAGGTTCGCTCCCTCTCACACCACTTGATACCACCGAAAATAAAGGAAAACGAATTTATTGAACTGATCAAAAACTACCTTGATGACCTGATAAGGAGCCACTCGTTTGAATTACACTTTGGCTATCACCCCCAGGCTGAGCTAAACAGGCTGCCAAATGAGATCAAAACAGAGATCTACAGGATCATTCAGGAGCTGATGAACAACATCATCAAACATGCCAAGGCTGATCAGGTGGACATTCAACTCACGAAACTGAATGAAAGCCTGAACCTGATGGTTGAGGATAATGGTGTCGGTTTTGATGCCTCGGTGACCTCCGGCGGCATAGGCCTGAACAACATCCACTCGAGGGTGAAGCTGCTTGAGGGAGAAATCAACATTGACACTACGCTTAAACGGGGTACTATCGTTGATATTACCATACCTGTTGACCAATTACATAATGAAGAAGATGAAGAAAATTAACATACTCATTGTAGACGACCACCACATGTTTCTCGAAGGGCTTGCAGCACTGCTGGAAAACATTGAGGATGTCCACCTCGCAGGTACTCTAAAGGACGGACGCGAAGCTCTTGACTACCTGAAATCCAACACGGCAGACGTAGTGATCATGGACATCAGTATGCCAGGTATGGATGGTATGGAACTCAACAGGCTGATCAAAAACGATTATCCGGAAATCAAAACTATGGTACTGAGCACCCATAGCGACCCAAAAACCATTAACAGACTCATACAGGATGATGTGAATGGTTATTTACTAAAAAATGCTGATAAAAGTGAGCTGCTGGATGCCATATACGCACTGGCGAAAGGGGAAAACTACTTCTCCGAAGAGGTGAAAGAAAAATACACCAACAGCATGTTTGCCCGCCAGACCAAATCAAACGAAGAACCTCCGCTAAGCAGACGGGAAATAGAAATACTAAAACTTATTGTAGCCCAAAACACCACCCAGGAAATCGCAGAAAAGCTGTTCATCAGCCAGCACACCGTTAACTCACACAGGAAAAATCTCTTATCAAAACTGGGCCTGAAAAATACAGCGGGTTTAGTGAAGTATGCGTTGGAAGAAGGGCTTGCCTGATTTTTTAGTCGGGAGAATTGAGTATTGAGTATTGAGTATTGAGAACAGGGTACTGATGTTGGATCAAGCTGAATTTCTGGGGAGACCCTAAATTTTCACCTCTTTGCTGACAGACAGTTGTTAATAGCAGTTGGCAAACTCGTATAATATAACAATAAGCGCGGTTTACTGATTTTCAGTGGCAAGTTTCACATTACTTGTTTTACTTTCCAATCTATTTACTCCACAGGTTTTACGTTTGTTCCCTGATGTTTGGTGTTTTGGTATTCGGTAAGCGGTGAATTGAGTGAACGGTGACTAGGTTGGAAGTTAGAGGATCGGAGCCGGAAGTGGTCGGTAAGCGGGTGGTCGGTGGTCGGTGGAGTGTTAGAGAATTAGAATTTGAATATTTCTACAAGACTATCCCCTTGAGTGGATTATCAAATGTTGAGTTAAGGCGGTAGGACATGGCAAATACGCACTTCTTGGTTGATAAATTTAATGACAGATTACAGAGCTAAATTGTGGCTTTACTAAACTTTGAAAGTTTAGTAAAGCTTTACTGTTCGGTAAATACCGGGCTGAAGGTAATAGACTTAATGCAGAGGTTGCTACCCTTCTGCCCCTCGCCTCTCCAGGTAATGGTCTCCTGCCCTAATTAAACTGTGCCTCCGAATGCCGTAGAGTTCTCTGCAAGAGATTCTACTGGCAAGTATATATAATCAACCGCTTAACAGCACTGAAGAGATTATAGTGATGTTTTAAACCGATAAACAGTAATAACATAGGTTAACATTTCCAACAATGAAGCTTTAGTTTAAAAACCGGTCAACTCTAATCAGGCAAGTTCAGAATTGAGTGAACGGTGAACTATGAACAAAAAACCGTAATCCGTAAACCAAAAAAAAGCCACCCAGGCTAACCCGGATGGCTCAATCTAATATAACCTAGTTCAACTATTAATTATGCGTAGAATAAAATACCGGCTACAATTACCCAAGCGCCAATGATGATACCTGCAAGACCTAATTTACCCTGAATGGGAGCCAGTTTAGCCAGCAGTTGTTCTCCCTTTTTCTTGGCCTCTTCGTTTTTGGAAAGCAACAGTTTGCTGATCATTCCATAACCTAAAATAAATCCGAGTACTGCCTCAACCAGGCTGCTTGCCAACCAGGTGATCCACCAAATAGGCCAGTTTGTCAATAAGCCCATGTTCAATACTGCCTGGATAATTCCCCAGATTCCCCAGAAGCAGAATACGAGGCCAATCCATCCCTGGTAAGGCGTTATTTTGTCAAGAATTTCTTTAGCATTTGGCTTTTTAGCCAAAAGCAGGTTTGGTGATGCCAACACGCCCAGGATCATTAATGTAATTCCGTAAATCATTGTGATAAATGTTAATTAAGTTAAATGTTACCTTTTTCGTAAGACTAGAGAGAGGCTCTCACACCCCTCTCTTAACCTAACGACCTCGACACCTATATGTCGATTTTACAGTTACAAAGAAAGGCGCTGGCGGCACGCGGGGCATCACCATAAAATGGGAATATGATTAATCACTATATTTAGTGATAGGCAGACTATGGAGTAGCGGATCAGGAGGGATTTTTGGGAAGACACAAACTTCTTGCCTCTACATTGACATACAGTTAGCAAATCCGGGTGAAATAGCAATAGGAACAGTTTTATCCTGCTTCACGGCTAAGCTTTTGACCCGGATAAACTAGTGTTGAGTTAAGTGTACTGTGCGTATAAGTTGCAGTTATTTTTGTTCCAGACAACGCAAAAAATATGAGCATAGCCGTATATTTTTTAAGGCAGCATGGGACAAAAAGAACAATGGCTAAAGTATGCTTAACTTAACACTAGTTACTACTTCTTCTTTTTCTTGTCTTCAAAAAGCATGCGCATAGATGGTGTAACGGTATCATCAAACTGGCCACTTTTGTTTGCCCATATAAAAAGGGCCAGAAAGCTTCCGGCTACTACCATACTTATGATGATTAAAATGAATATAACAGACATCAGAATAAATGTTTTTT
>NZ_SMLW01000394.1:5819-8457 GCF_009711405.1 Fulvivirga kasyanovii
GTTGTAAACGCAACCACTGAAATACTGCTCAGCGGCATCAATATCGCAGCAAATATGGGCGTTAGTGCCCCGGCCACCGCGAAGGTCAGCCCTACCACATTGTACAGAAATGATATAACAAAACTGGCGATAATAATATTTTTACCATACTTAGCATAGTCCAGGTATGCCGCAAGGTGCTTCAATTGTCCACCTTCCAGAATACCATCGCACGCCGGAGAGAATGATGACACATCCTCGGTAACTGCTATACCTACATCACTCTGTTTGAGGGCTCCTGCGTCATTAAGGCCATCGCCCAGCATCATCACCCTGTGCCCCCGGGCTTGTAGAGCTTTGATATAATCGAGCTTATCCTGGGGCTGCTGTCTAAACTTCATCTCTGTCTGCCCGGAAAATATTTCCTCTAATTGTGGCCGTTCATGATCATTGTCCCCCGAAAGGATCGCCAGTTTATAGCCGTCCAAACGGGCCACCAGAGCCTTCAACCCCTCCCTGTACTGATTGCTCACTTCAAAGTAGCCCCTGGGTATACCATCTATGGCAAGATAAACCCTGCCCGGTTCGTCTTTCACATCTTCCATCTCCACAAAAGCAGGCTTGCCAAGTTTGAGCAAATGACTATTGACCACGCCCTGCAGACCATTGCCCGGAATTTCCTTAAAATCAGCCATGGTAAAGTCCGCTGCCCGCAGGCTTTTTCTGATCTTCTGACTTACCGGGTGAATTGAGTTTTCTACCAGCTTTCTGACCATGCCCTCCTCCTCTTTAGTCAGGGCTTTGCCGAAAAACTTCACTTTACCTTCCCCGCTCTCCGTGAGCGTACCAGTTTTGTCAAATACAATGGTATCTACAGCATTGAGCTTTTCTGCCGTAGGGGCCGATTTGAGGTAAAATTTGTTCCTGCCAAAAATACGGATGGTATTGCCATTGGTAAAAGGTGCAGATAGCGCCAATGCACACGGACAGGCTACAATGAGTATAGCGGTGATCACCTGCCACATGTTTTCCGGGCTAACCAGAAACCACACTATTCCTGAAACCACCGCTATGGCAAGGATGATAAAAGTAAAATATTTGCTTATCCTGTTCGTGATTTCCTCTGTTCCCAATTCATCAGTAACCTTAAAAGCATGGTTATTCCACAAAGAGGTAAGGTAACTTTGGGAGCTTGGCTTTGTGATCCTTACTGTTATGCGTTCACCAACCTGTCTGCCACCGGCATAAAGCTGATCATTGGCTGTCATCGCAACGGGTTTTTCCTCACCTGTGACAAAACTATAATCAATATTGGCCTTTTCGCTCAGCAAAACAGCATCAGCAGGTATAATTTCATGGTTCCGGATGATCACCTCATCACCGGCTTTGAGGTCGGCAATAGGTATGGCTGTAGCTACACCATTGTCTATCCGGGTAGCCGCTAATGGAAAGTACGATTTATAATCACGCTCAAAGGAAAGGTTCTCGTAGGTTTTGCTTTGGAACCATTTGCCTATTAGCAGAAAGAACACAAGCCCGCCCAGCGAATCGAGGTAGCCCGCTCCTGTTTGGGTCAGTATTTCATAAAGGCTGCGGCCAAACAGGGCCACTATACCCAAAGCGATGGGTACATCGATATTTACGAACTTACTTTTCAAGCCTTTGTAAGCCGAAATAAAGTAGTCACGGGCCGAATAAAGCAATACCGGTAATGCCAGCAGTATGTTGAGGTAGGCAAAGAACTCTTTGAAAGAGTCGTCCATTGACTCATCAATCCCCAGATATTCCGGAAAGCTGAGCAACATAATATTGCCAAAACAGAAAGCGGCAACGCCTATCTTAACCGATAAGGACGAGCTGTTCTTCCTCCTTTTTTGCTCTTGGCTATCTGCATCAAATTGCGGCGGATAACCGATAGAAGATAGCAATCCCGCCAGCTCAGGCAATTGGATCACCGCTGGGTTATACCTGATCTCTGCCGTTTTCTTTAAAAAGTTGACGGTAGATTGGATAACTCCCGGATGGAAGTCTGCCAGGTTCTCCAGTACATACACACAGGAACTGCAATGGATATCTGGCAATGAAAGCTGAATGAGGTTATATGTCTCGGACTGAAAGCTTAATAGCTTATCCCTGATCTCTTTGTTTTCCAGAAAATCGTACTTGCCGGCAAGGTGAGGATTGGATTTATTCCTTGTCTCATAGAGTTCACGCAGGTCATCTGTCTGAAATAGCTCATAGATAGTTTTGCAGCCTACACAGCAGAAATCTTTACCATCAAAAATAAGATGGTCGTTTCTGCATTCCTCTTCGCAGTGATGGCATTTCACCTGCTGATCGACATATTCTTCTACAGCAGTTTTCATAAGCCACGATAAAATTTCCCGGAGAGCAATGCCTCCACACAGTTCTTCAACATACACTGAAGGGTGGCCCCCAGGCTATTGAAATAAATGCCCTCAAACGGCCCGATCCCTATCACAATTTGAATCGTGGGTCCCTGACCGGCCAGATTTAACGGTATCAAAACTCCCTGCATATTTCCTATCATTAATATGCCCCAAAGTACCCTGATTTAATCCCGGAAAGTAAAGAGAACGGTCAACGATAAAAATGATCTTTGTCAGTTTTTCAGCATTAGTTGCCGTATAGACAAGGT
>NZ_SMLW01000376.1:0-1312 GCF_009711405.1 Fulvivirga kasyanovii
GAAAAGATGCTGTTGAGAAAATTGACAAGCTAAAACCAAAATTGATTTTTCTTGATGTGCAGATGCCGGGCATGGATGGTTTTGATGTCCTGGAGGCAATTACGCATAAACCCTATGTTATCTTCACTACGGCCTATGATCAATACGCCATTCAGGCCTTTGATAAAAATGCAGTGGATTACGTACTTAAGCCGCTGGATGAAGAACGCTTTAAGCTGGCCATCAAAAGAGCAACAGAGCGTATAAAAGCGGAGCAAACCAATGTTGAAGATCTGTTGATGAATATTAAGTCGGGCGGGGAAGAGAGCAAATACTCAAGCCATCTTTTTGTGCAAAAATCTGAAAAACTCCTCAACCTTGAGGTGAAGGATATTGTACATCTTGAAGCTTCCGGAGACTATACAATATTAACCACCAAGAATGATCAGTACCTAAGCTCATCAGGCATAGGAAAGCTGGAGGAAAAACTCAACCCTGATGTGTTCATAAGAGTACACCGTTCCACTATTATCAACCTCAACTATTTAAAAGAAATAGAAAAACATTTTAACGGAGGTTTGATTGTGAAAATGGAAAATGGAAAAAGCTTCCCTGTAAGCAGGACCTACGCCAAGCAAATCCGTAAAAAGGTAGTTTAGTTAACTTCCAGTTTCTTTTTGATCAGACTGGCTTCCAGGTCAGTTGTAAGATCAGGGGCTGTCATATAGGTAGCAATATAGCTGGCTATGTCACGGCCCAGTTCCTCTACATTAAGTTTGTCCAGATGGGTAAGGATGGCAGCCTTGTCCTCCGCAATATCATTGCTCATACCCATATAGGAAGGAATACTCCGTTGTATATACAATCGTAAAAAGCGTATTTCAGGATTGTCTTTATCGGCATCTACAGCGTTGTTGAGCAGTTCCTGGGCATTTTTCAAATAAGAAAATTTGCTAAGTGGGTTCCAGGCATGTTTTGCCATTAGCGATTCTGCCGCAGCCTGATATGCCTGAACCAGAGGTGATTTGTCTTTCAGGCTCACTATGTAGTTATAGTACTTCTCACACTTGTTAAAATTGAAATCAGTATAAAACAATTCATTTCTGATGTTTTTGATTTCATCCAAAGATTGAGCGTGACCTGTAAGCCATGTACCGCTGACAAAAAATATGAGAATAATTACCGCTAAATTTTTCACTGATAAATACTGAGTAGATAAATTCTACAAACGATTAAAATTTTGCAAAGTTAAGTTTAGGAGCGATTTTTTTTATCATTTGGTTTTAAAACTTTTGTCTCGTCTTTGGGCTGAATAGGAAAACGCCAAATAAAA
>NZ_SMLW01000376.1:1515-7711 GCF_009711405.1 Fulvivirga kasyanovii
TAGATTTGCCATCCGTGTAAAAAAACGAAATAACTAAACTATGCAGACCCTAAACGATATTCTTGTTCTTATTGACAGCTACATTGGTAGCGCAGCTTGGTTCCCATATGCCCTTTTAGGAACAGGATTATTCTTTACCGTGTATCTGGGGTTTCCTCAACTTAGATATTTCGGGCATGCCTTGAAGGTCGTAAAAGGTAAGTTTGACAGAAAAGGTGATGAAGGGGATGCCTCTCATTTTCAGGCACTTGCTACAGCTCTGTCAGGTACAGTAGGTACTGGTAATATCGGTGGTGTTGCTCTGGCCATCCACCTTGGAGGCCCTGCAGCATTATTCTGGATGTTGGTTACTGCCTTTTTAGGTATGACCACAAAGTTTGTGGAAGTGACACTTTCACATAAGTACAGGGAAAAGGATGAAACCGGACGTATAGCCGGTGGACCGATGTACTACATGAAAAATGCTCAATTCAAACTTTTTGGAAAGAAGATCAACTTGGCCTGGCTGGGAGCCATCTTTGCCTTTGCTACTATCCTGTCTTCATTTGGTACAGGTAACCTTCCGCAGATCAACCAGATTGCAAGCTCAATATTTACTTCTTTTGGTGTAGAGCAGTGGATAACCGGAGCCGTTTTGGCAGTAATACTGGCCCTGGTGATCCTGGGTGGTATCACCAGGATTGTGAAGGTTACAGAGAAGCTGGTGCCTTCGATGGCAATTATATATTTTATTGGTGCCCTGGCAGTTATCGCAACCAACTATGAGAATATCTGGCCATCTGTAGTATCTATTTTCTCGGATGTGTTTACTGGAAGCGCAGCAGCAGGAGGCTTTCTCGGAGCTAACCTGGCTTTTGCTTTCAACCGGGGAGTAAACAGGGGATTGTTCTCCAATGAGGCAGGTCAGGGTTCAGCCCCAATCGCACACGCTGCGGCTAAAGCACATGAGCCTGTTTCCGAAGGTATGGTGGCCATACTTGAGCCTTTTATTGATACCATCATTATATGTACACTTACTGGTTTGGTACTGCTATCTTCCGGAGCATGGAAAGATAAAATGCCTAACCAGTTTGAATATACCGAGCTTGATGTACTTACTTCAAGATTTGATGAAAGTAAACCTGAAGACAGACAGCGCCTCTATGAATATCTCGTAGAAGGAGAAGCTATGACCCAATATACCGGTGATCTGGAGATTGAGAATGGTGTAGTGGTGAGCGATGTTACGCTTGTACATGCACGCTCCATAGCGGATAATGTGAAAGTTTATAATGCCAATGGGCCATATACAGGTACACTTGAGGTGGTAAATGGGGATGTAATTGATCCTAACAGAGCAGTAATTTTTGAGGGAGAATCCCTGGTACATAGTGCTCCACTCACCATTGAGGCTTTTAAGAGGAGTTTCCTGGGAGATTGGGGGCAATATATTGTATCGCTGGGACTGGTGCTGTTTGCCTTTTCGACGGCTATTTCATGGTCTTATTATGGAGACAGGGCTACTACCTACCTTTTCGGTAGCAAGTACATTATCTATTACCGTTTGCTTTATGTTGTAGGTTTCTTCCTGGCTTCATTTGCAGACACTACTATTATCTGGACATTGTCAGGGATAACCATTGCGTTGATGACCCTGCCCAACCTTGCAGGTATTCTGCTACTGCATGGAGAAATGAAGCGTACGGTAAAAGAATATTGGATTGACTTCAAAAATGACTGGCCAAATGAGAAAACTCCGGAGTAGGAGCAGGTCAAATATTCAGATAGATATTAGAATTTTACTTTAACCCTGACCTTATCCTGGTCAGGGGTACCATTACGCAAAGCAGGGCTCCATTTGGGGCCTTCTTTGATTAAACGGATGGCCTCATTGTTTAGAGCTTCTCCCTGGCCTTTCACTATTCTGAAGTTGATCAAGTCGCCGGAAGAAGTAACTTCAAACTCCACTACAACCTTGCCTTCCTGTCCGTTAATAGGTCTGGCATTAGCTTGCAGATAATCTTTGAATGATGATTTGCCGCCCTCAGGATTGGCAGGCACAATGTCGGCTCTTTCGTCCCTGTCTTTGTCCATTTCTATAGTCTGCATCGAATATGGCAATGATCTTTTCTCCCTCTCCACGTCCATGGCTGTCACCACCACTTCCGAAAGCTGTGCAACATCCGGTTCCATTTCTATATCTACTACACGTTTACCTGATGCGTCAACTTCTTTGGGACTCAATCCTATGAAAGAAACCACCAGTGTAGGGTCTGTGCCTTGCGGCAGATTGAGGGTGTAATTTCCTTCGAAGTCAGTTATGGTGCCTGTAGTCGTACCTTTCACTACTACATTCACTCCGGGTAAGCCCGTCCCGTCTTCGGAGGAAGTTATCTGGCCTTTTATGCTTTGCGACATTATTTCCTCTGCCGAAGCACTACGGAGTGCCATTCTGCTTTCGGCTTCCATCTTTTTAGTCTCGGCTTTTTTTGCTTTCGACATGGCCCTTGCATTTTCCGTTACCTGAACGCCCGCCATTTTACCCTGCAGATCCTCAATGTCAGAAGCGGGAACCTCATCCATGACCATTTCCTCTGGTGTTTCAGTTTCCAGCTCTTCATAAGCCATGGCATCAACCTTTTCAGCTACTTCCACATCGTCCTCAGCCTCGGCCAGTCCAATAGTTTGTTCTTCTCTTGCTTCGGCCAATGGCTCGGAGGCCATATCCACCACCGGTTGTTCAATAGGTTTACTTGCTTTGCTTTTTTCAGGCTCTTTTTCTTCTTTGTTTAGCGCAATCAGGCTATCCTCAACGGGCTGAGATTCAGGTTGAGGTTCGGCTTCACGCTCAGCGGTTTTCGAGTCGGGCATGGCTTCCTCTTGAGCCTCTGATTTAGCCAGTTGTTGCTCAGATTTAAAGAGATCTGTATTGAAAAGGATGATAGTGGTGATGGCCAGTAAAGCCACCGAAGCCGCAATTTTAAACCATAGCATAAAGTCTCGCTTTGGCTTAACTTCCCGGTCAAGTCTCTCTCTGAGTAAGCCCAGGTCCCCTTGCATAGTCGATGTGCCAGTCTCCTCAAAGCCTTCCATGGCCTCCGCATCAAAATCGGAGTTGAGCATGAGCTTTTCCACCTCATGCATTTCTTTATGGCTCAACTCACCGTTAAGATATTTTTCAATGATCTCCGGGGACAGTGTACTTCCAATATCGTTTTTTCTATTGCTCACTTTTTCTTTCCATGCAGTTCTTTAAATTTCTCTTACCATTCTGAATATAGCTTTTCACCTTTTTCAGCTCAAACCGGGTAAGCACCTCTATTTCCTTGTAAGATTTACTCTCAAGGTAAAACAACTGAACGCACCGCTTCTGTTCAATATGCAACTCTTCTATGCACTTTTCCAGCCTGCCCAGATCATCTTCCAGGGGCGGCTCATTATTATGATGCATCATCAGCGTGTTTTCCATACTCACCTCCGAAATATCCATGGTGGTTCTTTCACTCTGGTATTTTTTAGACCTGAGTTTCATCAGGCAGTGGTTTTTGCTCAGAACATATAACCAGCTTTTAAAATTCTCTACTTCGTGTTTCTTGAGGCTTTCAGTGAGTTTCTCAAAAACCTGCATTACAGCATCTTGGCTTTCCTCCCTGTTCTTTAGGTATTTCAGGCACACACCATAGACCAGGTGCATATAATTGTTGAAAAGCTTTCCGGCATATTCCATATTCCCCGTCTGCTTATACAGGCGTATGAGTTTTTGCTCTTCGGTATGTGAGGCCGGGGAATGTGACATCTAAACAGTGACTAAGATCCTAATCTAAAAAAAAATCATAACAGTTTATGGAATTCGGAAAACCCCTGCATCATGATAGTGAAGTTTTTACCAAAATTTAAAAATTATGAAAAGGATCGGAATATTTATCATGTTGCTCGTTATGTCGTCGGTGGTGTATGCTCAGGACAGGGTTATAACAGGAACAGTGACTGCAGCCGAAGATGGAAACCCGCTGGCAGGCGTTAATGTAGTGCTGAAAGGATCAACTACAGGAACCATAACAAACATAAATGGATACTACAGTATAAAGGTGGCAGGCACTGCCCCGACACTGGTGTTCTCTATGATTGGTTATGCAACGAAAGAAATCAAAGTCGGCTCAAAGGCTGAGATCAATGTGGCTATGGAAGCTGATGTAAGGCAGCTTGAAGAGGTAGTGGTAATAAACAAGAGAAAAGCTGAAAGAGAAAAGAAAGCCATGAGCTATGCCATCAGCAGTTCTGAGGATATGAGTGGTGCGGCCATGATGTATGAGGCAGAATCCTATCCGGTTCATAATACAGAAGAATACGACGCCATACATGAAAATATTTTTCACGGGGCCCTGAAAAACCCTTTATCAACCTTTTCGATAGATGTAGATGCTGCCTCGTATAGCAATATGAGAAGGTTTTTGAACAACGGCCAACTCCCTCCAAAGGATGCAGTCCGTATCGAAGAGATGGTCAATTACTTTAACTATGATTACAAACAACCGGAAAACGCTGATCCCTTTTCCATAAACACTGAAATATCATCTGCACCATGGAACAGTCAGCATAAGTTGGTACACATTGGGTTACAGGGCAGGAAAATACCTACTAAGAACCTGCCCCCTTCAAACCTGGTGTTCCTGCTGGATGTATCGGGTTCTATGAATGCTGCCAATAAATTGCCATTGCTGAAATCTGCCTTCAAGTTACTGGTTGATGAGCTTAGGCCGCAAGATAATGTAGCCATTGTGGTATATGCCGGAGCGGCAGGGCTTGTGCTTCCTTCCACGGATGGCAACAATAAAGAAGCGATACTCAATGCACTTAATAATTTGCAGGCCGGAGGCTCCACTGCCGGGGGTGCGGGTATTCAACTTGCCTATAAAGTGGCTAAGGAGCAATATAAGAAGGGAGGAAACAACCGGGTTATTCTGGCAACTGATGGAGACTTTAACATAGGAGCCTCAAGCAATGCCGAGATGGAGAGGCTGATCGAGGAAAAACGTAATGGTGGTATTTTTCTAACCGTACTGGGTTTTGGCATGGGCAATTATAAAGATTCCAAAATGGAGACCATAGCAGATAAAGGTAATGGTAATTACGCTTACATCGACAACATTCTGGAAGCTAAAAAAGTACTTGTCAATGAGTTTGGAGGAACATTATTTACTATAGCAAAAGATGTGAAGATCCAGGTAGAGTTTAATCCTGCAAAAGTGAAGGCTTATCGCCTGATCGGCTATGAAAACAGGGCATTGAAAAACGAAGATTTTAATAATGACAAGAAAGATGCGGGGGATCTGGGAGCCGGTCATACGGTAACTGCACTGTATGAGATCATTCCGGTAGGCGTGGATAGTCAATTTGACCCTATAGATGATCTGAAATACCAGGAAAGTAAAATTTCCACAGAAGCCATGAAGTCAAAAGAATTGATGACCATAAAGCTAAGATATAAGCAACCTGATGGCGACCAAAGCAAATTAATTACGCATGCTTTAGTGGATAGTCATATAGCCATTGATAAAACTTCTGATAATTTCCGCTGGTCTGCCGCAGTTGCCGGCTTCGGTATGCTACTCCGAGATTCCGAGTTCAAAGGCAACCTGACCTACGATGACGTGATCAAAATGGCCCAATCCGCCAAAGGAAAGGATCCGGAAGGCTACAGAATAGAATTTATCAACCTGGTGAAATCTGGTCTGTTGTTGGCGAACTGATAGGGTAGTTAAATGAGGAGGTATCCCTCCTCATTTTAATTATATTATTGCCTTTTAAATATTGCTCCTCCTGCCACTATTACCCAAGGATTATCATCTATGTTTACTGCTATTTTTATCGCATTCTGTGCTCCTCCAATTTCAACCCAATTATTAGCAAAAAAGTCATACCAATAAACTTTTCCATTTGAACCAGTTGCATGAAGATTTGCTCTGTTTACGGCTATATCACTGGCAATGCCTGCTAAATGCTGCCATGAAGACCCGGCATCATATTTCCATACCCTTCCTTGTGTATTTGAAATTACAGGAGTTCCATAATAATCAGCAGATATTCTGACAACGCTAGATGAACCAGGTACTTCCGTCCAGGTGTTATTATAGTAGTTGTATTTAAAGACTTTGTTATTTGTGCCAGCACAATATAAATCCCCGTTTGCAGATGCTTCAATGTCTATGGCATGGCC
>NZ_SMLW01000188.1 GCF_009711405.1 Fulvivirga kasyanovii
AAAAATGATGCTTTCTATCACTTAATTCAAAGTAAACTATTTTATTGCAAAGGTCTTTTAGAAGAAAAAAAAGGCGAATACGGACAAGCCATTGACCTATATCAAAAAGCCCAGGATGCCTTAAGCCACCATAAAAATTCTGCTGAAGCCACTTATAAAGTGACACTATTCAGTCGTCAATACCATGCTTTAGCATATTCAGGCGATTGGCAGGCGGCACTGGAAAAAGGCACCGAGGGTCTGGTTTTTATGAATGCCACGGTAGATAAAAAAGTACACACAGATTACATTTATGATTTAGGATACATTAACGATCGGTTGAGCAATTACATTGAAGCAATTAACCTATATCAGCAATCCATTGTGCTGTATAAAACATTTGAAGAAGAAAAGAATGCCGATTTAGGTTTGGCTTATAACAATTTAGCAACCGTTTATAACAAAATCGGTTTTTTTTCCGAAAGATTAAAAAGCCTTGAGAAAGCACGCTTTTATTGGGAAAAAGACAACACGACCAATCCTAGTTGGCTTATATCACTTTACGGAAATATGATGAAGCTGTATATTGAATACGGCGATGCAACCAAAGCCAAACAATTATTTACTGCCTTAAACAAGGTGTCAAATGAGGGACTTCAAATCTCAAATGTGTTTAATAAATTTAGGCTTAATGTAATGTATTATGTTTTCTCTAATCAATCTGCCAAAGCAGAAAGTGAATTAGTAAAATACAGTGCATTGTTTTCCACTTTATCTCAAAAAGAAAAAGAACAAAATATCCATTTCTATTTAGCCGCGTTACTTGAAATGGCAGATTATTATTTTCAAGAGGAGTTAGATCATCAAGCTCTTGAAACCGCGACTCGCGCTGTAAACCTGGCAAAAACTTTTCAGCAAAGTTACTATGAAATGCTGGCCTACACTAAGCAAACAAAACTGGCTACCGCTAAAAAAGAATATGTTACCGCCATTGATTTACTAGATAAAGCTTTAGCCATAAACGACCAGCAGCCTATTGGCTTGGTCAATGTGGTTAACATTTTAATAAAAAAAGGAAACTTACAAGCTAAGCAAAACCGCATTACAGAAGCTCGTGAAACCATAATAAAAGCCTTATCTGTTTTGGCAGAAAAAGAGATAACTTCGCCGGAAGATATTACCATAACAACTTTTGAACAGCAGCATAGTTCTTACTTTGTAATGGCGCTCAAAAACTCTGCTACTTTTTATGAATATATGTATAACCAAACCCATAAAAAAGAAGACGCAAAAAACGCCAAATACTTATACGAAATGGCTGCGGAAGTTTTTGGGTTATACTACCAAAACGGAGAATACAATACCAATTTAAACAGCTTCAATAAGGAGATTAACGAAGGTGTTTATGAAATGCATTCAGTTCTAAAACAGCCGTTAGCGCCAGAAATATTAGCCATTATTGAAGCTAATAACTCACAAGTATTGCGTAATGAGTTTGAGCGTAAACACTTTCAGTTTCTTTCTACTGAGGATAGTTTACTAGCACAACGAAATTTGTTGCAATTTCAGTTAAAAAATAGTGAAAAAGACTCCCAAAAAGAGTTGAAAAAAGCAATAGAAGAGATAGATTCAGCTATAGCTATCAAAGATCCTTTGATGCAATCCTTTTATAATGAAAGAATTAATCTCCAAAACATCCAAAGCCACCTGACAAAAGACGAATTGCTGGTGGAATATGCAGTAGGGAATCAGCGTGTTTTTGCTA
>NZ_SMLW01000332.1:0-4627 GCF_009711405.1 Fulvivirga kasyanovii
ATCATGGACAATAAATAATAACACTTATCAGGTATTAGCTCCTATGTAAGGAATCGCCGGATTTTTATTCTTTTAATGATGAAATTCTGACAAGATTTGTGTGTCTAAACCTTTAAAGAATTTTGTCTATCAAAAGAGTAATTGCACTTGCACTTGTTGTATTGTGTTTTAGCCGGATTTATGCAACCCCCATAATAGATAGCCTGGAAATGGAATTGGCGAAGGCTGGTAATGGTAAAGAGTTAGAACTGCTCTGGAACCTACATAGCGTAACCTATTCTACCTTACCTACGAAAGCATTGATGTATCTGGATCAGTTGCAGAAGCAGGCTGAGCAACTCGACAATGAATACTGGGAAGCAAGATGTTTCTTCGGAAAAGCAGCAATCCTTATTGATCAAAAACTCTATGGAGAAGCCATAAGATTAAGCTTTAAATCAGCCTCCATGTTTAGAGAGTTGGGTAAAAACCAGGAAACGGCTGATAACCTTTATAATATAGGGAAAATGTACTCGGCAGCCCATGAGTGGGATAACTCTCTTTTCTATTATACAGAGGCTCTACAACTGTACACGAAGGAAGGTTCTTCCAAATTTCTTCCATATACCTACTTAGCCATAGGCAGATGTCAGGTAAAAAAAGGAGCTTACGACAAAGGGTACGATGCTTATATCAAGGCCATAGAAATATTCGAAAATCGCCATGATGTCGCAATGCTAAATTGGTCGTATAATTTACTTGGCATTTTGATGTTTGAAAAAGGTGATTATCAGCGAGCTAAAGAATATTACAATAAGTCTGTCTCTTTTGATGGTCTAAAAAATATAGATCGAAAAAGGGCTATGGCAATTAACAATATTGGAGAAGTACTTTTAGCTGAAAATCAACTTAAGGAGGCTCGACATTATTTAAATCAAGCTTTGAGCCTTAAAAGGACACTGAACGACAAACCTCTCATATTGAGCACCGAAATAACCCTGTCGAAACTCTATGAGAAAGAACATTTATATGATAGTATAATCTCCAAATTGAAGCCTTCAATAGAAAGCATTGTTTCAAATGGCTATGACGAGAACCTGCTGGAAGCTTTAACGATTATAACCACGGCATATCAAAATACTGATGATGCGTACAAAAAAGCTCATGTAAATGACATCATTAGGTTTAGTCAAATGAAAGATGAGCAGATTGCATATCTGAAAGACCTGAAAGAAAACCTGGAAATACTCAACAACAAGTTTATCATTGAGCTTTCGGTAGAGCAGTACACGGCGGAAGAACAGTTGGCCCAGGCTATCGGAAAAGTCAACCTCGCCTGGACGGTCTTTGCCATTACCTTTTTACTGCTTTCTCTCGGAGGTACCATTCTTTACCTGAAATACAAAAAGCTCAACGCCATTAAAAATGAGAAAACTGAGGTAATTGATGAAATACAGCGGATTGGTAATGAAGGGGTAAATTATATTAAGAACAGTAAGGTCTCAAAAGCTTTGGACAAATTATCAAATTCAGTGAATTCCTCTGGTAATCAGGAGCCCTCAGGTGATTCCGCATCACCAAAGCAAACCTGACATTAAACAAGCTTTGACAGGTCAGGCTCAGCAACAAAGGCCGTTTTGCCTGATACCTGTTAATAAACTGCTTAATTTGATGGTAGCTCTATTTGATTGACTTGTGGATCCGGAGTACAATATCTTTCAGCCTCATATTCTCCTCTATAAGTTTATCCGCCAGGTCATACACATCCGTCAGCGTCTGCTTCAGCTCAGGTTTTGAAAGGCTGTTAACGTCCTTTCTTCTGATGCCCGTAGACTCGGTGATGTCCAACTGAACGATATCATCCTTGCTTTCATGCTCGGGCAGGCCCAAAAGCGCCTCGGCAGAAACATCAAGGATGTCCATAAATACAGGGAGTAGCTCCAGCCGCGGTTGGTTCTTGCCAGTCTCGTATTGCGATATCTGGTTGCGGGTAAAGGATGTGCCCGTTCTTTTGCTCAATTCGGCCGCCAGATGCTCCTGGTTGAGCCCTTTCTTTACCCTAATCTCCTTAAGCTGTAAGTAAAACTTATTGACTTTATTCAAAATAATATCGAATTTATAGTTCAATATATCAAAGTTATTTACTATAATTGTCTTGGTGATACGATTATAGTTTTTTAAAGATAGCTATTTCCTGATTCACCAGAATTATTCAAACCAATTATTTTGGAGCAACCATTTTAGTAGCCATGAACAAGGAAATATTAAACCAACCTCAGTTACAACTCATGCATTCGTCGATACAGGCAATGCAAATAATCCGCATTTTCGAGGCCCTGAAGCCAATATCTTTCAGCACGCCGGCCATGCAGAAGCTCGAAGAGCACGCCGGCAGCCTGGATCGGGATATACTTTATTTCCAGCATGGCCGTCAGCTATTCTTTTGTAGCAAGCGGCAAAACAGGCTCATAGCCAAAATAGATTTTCAGCGTTAGGCCACACCTGAATGCAGTCAATAAACATCAAAAAAGTAAAAGAAATTGACATACTTATTCAGCAGCAAAATACCGGTAAGCCCGGGGAGTTTGCACGCAAGCTGGATATGTCCGTGAGCAACCTGCACTACCTGCTCAGGTTGCTGAGAGAAGAGCTAAACGCCCCCATTGTTTACGACAGACAGCTCAAGAGCTACAGGTACAGCACCGCAGGCAGCATAGTGCTGGACTTTGTAAAAGATGAAAACATTTAAGACAGCCCGTTTCAATTGGGTTAGGTTGATTACCATCAAAGGGAGGTGCAAGTGCCTCCCTGCGATGACACCTAAAACACTAATAACCATGAAAGACAAAACCCCCACATGGGAGGAATCCCAAAACCAGTACAAACTCCTGCTCAAAGGCGTGGATGAACTCATCAAAAACACCACCAGGCTGGCTGAAAGCTACGAAACCACCAACATGGACTTCGCCAGCATGGTCTACCAAAACGGCCTTAACGAGCTCATGCAAAAAGCAGAGCAGATGAAAGCCTACGAGCGCAGCTTTGAACTGATGTACTTCAGCATGAAAGGCCACGTAGAGCAATTGAAACGCCTGAAAGAAGTACTGCAGCTATTCTTCATCAAGGATACGATAAATCATCCTTATAACTGAGCAGCCATTCCGGTATTCGGTAATCAGTAACCGGGTAATCGGTGAGTGTGTCAAGTCGGAAGACCGAAGATCGAAGAAGGGACAGTTGATTGGCAAAAGTGAATGGATATAGAATTGGTATTTTAAATATTTCTACACGCTACTATCCCCTCGAGGGGATTATAGGGGTGTTTTAAACCAAACAAGCCCCACGTCATTCCGGATTTTCGCAGTGTAACGGAGAAAATATCCGGAATCCCCATGAACGAAGGCAGAGACCGATGATTACGCAACCACCTAAAAAGATGCCGAGTCCTCTGCGAGAGACATCGGCAGGGAAATAGTTGTTAAGTCGGAAGTAGGAGGACCGAAGATCGAAGTTCAAAGAAGAGACAAGTTGACCAGTAAGCAGTGAATTGATATTGAGTTAATGCAAATACGTGAAAACTTTGAGATAGTTTAATATTACTTCTATTAATTATTACTTTTATTATAGTATATTCTTCTTTATCTAAAGTTATTATATAGCTTTGGAAAATTAAACTTCACTATTGTATGCGTTATATTCTTATTACAATCTTTTGTATCAATACGTTGCTTGGTTATTCTCAGGTAGAAAATAATCCTGAGCAAATTTCAAATAATAGAATAGGAACTAGTCGAACAGTACCGGCTTACATATTGAGTGGTTTAGGTGGGGCCTTGATCGGTATACCATTAGGACAAGAAGCTGGTCAGCGCACTGAGGCCAACTGGCTTCTGGCAGGTGCAGGAGTTGGGCTAATTACTTCAGCGTTTCCTGTTTTGTTTGGTGACGACCTTAATATTTCAGTAAGAGCGGTACGAGGAAATTATAAAATGGAAAGGATGAAGTCATTATTGCCAGGAGGTTTTTATCAATATGGAGATTTAGGTTTACCTTATGACAGAATTGAAAGCTATCCGTCATCTACAGGATATGAAGTGACATTTAGTGGGTCACTGAATCGATGGGTGATAGGAACAAAAGTAGCCTTGAGGTCAACCCAGGGTAAATTAGAATATAATGGCGCAGTTAATTTTGAGGATAATTTAAGAGATTGGGAAATAGGTGAGTTTGTAAAATACAATTTTATTAGTCGTGATAAAATTAAAGCAGCTATTGGCCTAAATATCGGTATGGGTGAGACAACCAGCGAAAGTACAGTCAGGTTTTTACTTAATGGGCAACCCAGCTTTTCAAGTGATAAAACTGAATTTTTAAACATTTATTTGGGGCCAGAAATATCAGTTAATTATTATTTAGGAGAAGTGATATTTCTCAATGCGCTTATGGGATACGACCATCATATAGTTAAAAAGCATTTATATACTTACGGTGTTGGTGTTGAAAGAGAAACGGATTGGAGTGGAATCCGTTATGGTTTAGGTTTTGGCATCAAGTTCTCAAGGAATTAACCGGTTTTTTTGTATATAATGCCAGAATATAAAATAAAGCCGATTATTACTACTCACAATGAGCAACTATGGATAATGTT
>NZ_SMLW01000332.1:4850-6039 GCF_009711405.1 Fulvivirga kasyanovii
TGGAAGGTAAAAAAGGATATAATTGGGGCTTAGATGTTTTTGAATTAATGATTGACAAAGAAACTTCAGTACTTGAATATCACGGAGAGTTTATTACAAAAATATCCACAAAAGACATCCTGAAAATACTTCAAGACTATAAGAAAGCATTGGATTACTTTCAAAATAACCCATCGCACAGTGACGATTAATGATGTTCTCAAATCCGTTTCTGGCCAAAACAAACCCCTGAACCTGTCAGGGGTTTAAAAGGATTACAAGCCTGAGATTTCATCAGGATCTTTGTCTGCATAGCAATCCGTATGCCCGGTCTGGCAGGCCGTCATGTACTCACTCGGCTGGCACGGCCCCTGCCAGTTAGACTGACAGCCAATATAGAGAGTGACCTTGTCAACATCCAAACCACCGCCGATATTGGCTAAGCCACCGGCAATGGTGTGGGAAGCATGGCTGTCCAAAGAAGTCACAAAACTTTTGACCTCAAGGTTTCGGAGATTTAATTTCCTTTTCATAATTAATGGTTTAAGATTCGCCTACTCTGTTTAAGCTTTTCGGCTTCCGCTACCACCAGATCAGCAAATCTGATTTTTGTTACCCCCTGGCTATGGAAACGGGCTTCTATTAAGTTAGGCAGCACCGTGACTTATGAGGTGAATTTGACTTATGGAAATGCGCCCGTCATTTATAAAAAACAGTTACAACCATGATCAATAAACAGCATAAGCTACTCTACGTTGCCACAGGAAAACTCATACTACTGCTCATGCTTTGCAGTAATGCATTTGCCCAGGGCATCTATGACCAGAAAGTAAAGCTCAAAGACCTGGTCCAGGAATCCGGCACCATTATTAAAGGCATCAGAATAACCAGGACGCCTCAATATTTTTACCTGAATGGCAAAATCTTCAACAGCGTGCAGGTGAAAGTACTGGAAGTATATAAAGGAACCCTCCAGCCCGGTGAGCTAATCGAGTACACCACAGAAGGAGGGATGCCAGACGGCAAAGAGCACTACCCCGAACCCAACGGGGGACTGGTAGACACCATAGAATACATCCTCACCCTAACACCCTCATCCCTTGGCAACCGGTTCGAAGATAGCCTCAAAGTATTTTCCTCCTACAAACCCGGCTATAGCCACATCACGCTCACAGAATCAACTTTCTCCGCCCTCTACAAAACCCAGCAA
>NZ_SMLW01000141.1 GCF_009711405.1 Fulvivirga kasyanovii
AAACCGACGTGAAGTCCTTTCCCAAAACGGAAAGTAAGAGTTTAAAGAAAATATATTTAGAAAGGCAAGAATTGAAAAATATTAGGTTTGATTCATCTAAAGTTATTCTTGAATTTAAAGATGATGAAGTTCTAAAAAGGGAGATATTTATGCTAGACTCCCTGTTTAATTGAAATGACTACTATCCCTTCGGGTTAACATTTAACTCTTACAATAGAGTTACTGCCACTCCTAATGATTACTTATATAATGGTAAGGAGTTGGATATGGAGCTTGATTTAGGTTGGTACGACTATGGAGCTAGAAATTATGATGCAGCTATTGGAAGGTTTGTCCAAGTTGATCCACTAGCCAGTGCGATGCAAGAGAATTACTCACCTTACCATTACGTGAAAAATAACCCTATTAGATACATGGACCCAACTGGTATGATTTGGGAAGATCAAGAGCAGGCTGATGAATTAAAAGAAAGAATTAATAAACGGAAGGATCAAATAGCTAAAAAGAGAGGCAAATTAGAAGCAAGGATTGCCAAGAGAGAGGGTAAAGGAAAAAGTACTGATAGATTAGAAGGTAAAATTGCTACCCTGGATGAAAGAACATCACAATTAGATCAAAGTATTTCAGATATTGAGGCTCTTGGTGCTGATCAGGAAAATACTTTCCGTTTAGCTAAAGGGGATAATCAAGGAGCTGGAAAGCATGGAGTGTCAAAGGGTGATGATGGTGTGATTAATATATATGGTTCAAATACTGGATTACATATTCATGAGGTAAGACATGTTGCATTGTCCTTAGACTCGGAAAATGGGATGGAGTTTAGTTCCAACAATTTATTGAAACCAACAACACCTACGGGTCGAGTAGATGAAATAGAAGGTTATAAAGCTCAATTTGGATATACAGGAAGTGGGCCTGGTGCAGGGTCAAATGATGAAGTAGTTCAGAATATTGCGAATATGAAAGATGGTAAAGGTGACTATGTTTACCCTGCAATCAGACAATATTATCTTAATAGACAAAAAGGGTTAAGGCGCTCTAAAAAATTCTACAAAAAACTAGAAAAAGGTAAACAATGAGAATACTAGTATATGTGAGTCTATTGGCTCTCTTTGGGTCATGTAGCCCCAATTTAATAGCTCAGAAAATAGAGGGAGTATATGCTCAAGATGATTTTGAGAAAATTAG
>NZ_SMLW01000320.1:0-207 GCF_009711405.1 Fulvivirga kasyanovii
AGCTTACATGCAGGAAAAACCTTATATGTAGCCATTAGCGATGTTTTGGTTTTATTTACTGCTAAAAAAACTGGCATTTACCCCGATAGTATTACATCATAGTTTTTCCTCAACTGGTGTTATAAGTCTGAAGACTTGGGTAAATGGTGGGCCAAGTCACCGCCACGCTAAAGACTGGAACCAGAACGTAGATTAACCAGAACGTAT
>NZ_SMLW01000320.1:217-368 GCF_009711405.1 Fulvivirga kasyanovii
CAATGTTTTAAGTTATTTCCAGCCAGAAACAAGCATGGCTATGCCAATGCCTCTTCAAGCTTGTAAGTCAATTAATATAAGTTATGGGGCGATTTAAATCGGGCAGTAAGTGTGTTTAAGACAGTGCAATTAATTTGCACTAAAACAATTT
>NZ_SMLW01000320.1:378-5476 GCF_009711405.1 Fulvivirga kasyanovii
CTTTTTAAGTGGCATCAAATTCATTAAAAAATAACAATAAGCGAGTTTACTGATCTTCGGTAGTAAACTCACATCATGCTTTATTTACGGATCGATTCAACTCCACAAATTTTCAGTGGTTCCAAAAGGTGTAGCCCTTCTTAATTAATCAAGAAGATGTAAGCCTTTAAGATGTGGGATTTCTTCAGTTAGGCAGAAGATAAACTTTAAGGTTTACCAAACGTCAGTTTAGCAAAGCACAAATAACATCATAATAAACACCAAACATTCCCAATTCCGGGGCAACATTTCTACAGCTAGGTACACTTAAACTGCTTATTTAAGCCAAAAATGGCATTGGCAGGATATTTACCCTTATGTAAATAAACAAGTTCTAATCACTAAAACCTTAAAACTATGTTACGTTGGATAGTAATTTTCTTAATAATCGCCCTGATAGCTGCGATCTTCGGTTTTGGAGGTATAGCAGCGGGTGCGGCTTCAATTGCAAAAATAATCTTTTATATATTCCTGGTACTTCTGGTAATAGGATTAATCATGCATTTGGCCCGGCGGGCGTGACCGAAATAAAACTCCGGCATAAATTATCTTATGCCGGTTTACCTTATTAAAACCAATTCTGTCAGCCATCCTTGAATGTAAGGGTGGCTGTTTCTCAATAATCATAATACTACATTACAACTAACTATATAAGCTATGAGTACTGAAAATCTGGAACATAGAGAGGCGCTTAAAAAGCTCAAGGAGCTGATAGATGATGTTAAAACCTGTATGCTGGCCACCAACCTGGAGTATTTACCCCTTAATGTCAGGCCCATGCAAACCTTGCAGGTAGACGATACCGGTAATATCTGGTTCTTTAATTCCAAGGACAGCCTACAATACACTGATATTCAACAAGATAATAGAGTTCAATTAATGTATGGACATCCGGGCAAAACGGAGTTTTTGTCCATCTACGGAACTGCCCACCTATCCCGGGAGCAAGATAAAATAGATGAACTCTGGCACCCAATGGTCAGTGCCTGGTTTGAGGGTAAGGATGATCCAAACCTGATGCTGCTTAGGGTTTCTCCGCAAGATGCCTATTACTGGGACACCAAGCACAACAAATTGGTATCCCTGTTCAAAATTGCTGCTTCCTCGGTATCCGGGCATTATGAAGACGATGGGGTTAAAGGCAAGCTGAAAATCTAAAAGATTTGCCCGCGATATCAGCATAAGAGATTTAATCACATAATCTGTAACAACTATGTCTAAACCAACCAAATTCCCGGAACAAAGCCAAAAAGAGCAGCCGGGCAAAGAGCATGAAATGACTCCTGAGCCTGAGATCATTCGCGAGTCATATAAAGGAAGTCATAAACTTCAGAATAAAGTGGCCCTGATTACCGGTGGCGACAGTGGTATTGGCCGCGCGGTAGCCGTCCACTTCGCCCGTGAAGGTGCGCAGGTCGCTATTGTGTACCTTAAGGAGGATAAGGACGCACTAAAAACAAAACATATGGTAGAGGAAGAAGGAAGCAGTTGCCTGCTTTTGGAAGGAGATATCCGGCATCCGGAGTTTTGCAAAAAGATAGTGCGGGTAACTGTGGAGCACTTTGACTCCATTGACATTTTAGTGAATAATGCTGCGGTACAGTATCCCAAAGATTCCATAGAAGAAATAAGCATGGAGCAGTTGACTGATACCTTTAAGACAAACATCTTTTCAATGTTCCAGATCACTAAAGAGGTGGTTCCGCACTTGAAGAAGGGTTCGCACATCATCAACACAACATCGGTAACAGGCTACCGCGGCAGCAGCCACCTGCTGGATTATTCTTCCACCAAAGGTGCCATTACCTCATTTACGCGGTCGCTGGCTAAAAATCTGGCCTCCAAAGGCATCAATGTCAATGCAGTAGCTCCCGGCCCTATATGGACACCACTGATACCTTCAACTTTTGATGAGGTAAGTGAATTCGGTTCGGACACTCCTCTAGGCAGAGCCGGTCAACCTTCGGAAGTAGCCCCGGCATATGTTTACCTGGCTTCTGAGGACTCCAGCTATGTAACCGGACAGGTCATTCATATCAACGGAGGCGAGGTAGTAGGAAGCTAGCTGCGCTATGTGTGGCTGAGCTTTATAAATGAAAACAACCTGAATGAAAACGATAACCATAGAACCAGAAGTAATAGAAACAAAAACCAATAAACCGGAACTGCGGTGGGTGGAAAAGGTGTCCCGGTTGATGGATTCGAAGTTCACCATACCAGGAACAAAAATACGTTTTGGCCTAGACCCTGTACTAAGCTTGATACCCGTACTGGGTGATGTAGCTACATACTTCGTTTCCGGAGTGCTGATCTATACCATGTATAACCACGGAGCCAGCCGGAAACTGGTGATCAAAATGATGATCAATGCTACTCTGGATGCCATTATGGGAGCCATTCCGGTGGTAGGTACCGTATTTGACATGTTTTTCAGGGCTAACGAGCGTAACGTACGGCTGCTGAAAGAGCATTACGAAGAAGGCAAACATACAGGCTCCGGCCAGGGTTTGCTGATTACATCCGTAATAGTACTGGTTTTAATTACTGTGGCCGTTTTGCTTGCCGTATGGAAACTACTGGAGGCCCTTTTTGAAATTCTCTTTTAAACTAAAAACGACTATCAATAATGAAAAAGTTAAATTTATATCTGGCATTATTATTAATGATCTTTTTGGCCAACTGTGGTGGGTCAAATGAATCAGAAACAGAATATGAAAAGTTGCTGCAAAAATCTGATACTTTGGAAAAACGCAACAGCAACCTCGCAGAAGCCCTGGACACCGTCAGGCAATCACACGGACAGTTGACCCAACAGTTGGAGTCCATGAGCGACGTGGATACGGCATGGCTTGAAAAACTGGCAAAACATGAGGTGGTACTGAAAAACCAGCAGGTCACACTAGAGAAAAACAGGGATATTTTCAAAAATCATAAAGAGTTCTCCAATAAACGTGACCAGGTAACCAAAGAAGAGTTTCAGGCCCAGATATCTGAAATGAAACAAGGCCACAGCGAAATAAGCAATGAACTAGACCAGATCAAAAGCCAACAGCAAATGATCAGCGACGAACACAAATCCATAAAGGAAGAATTAATGAACAGGCAAGAGGACAATCAGAGCTCAATGTAAGCCTGTACCAGAGCGCATAGTTAAATTATGGAAGACATACTATTTGCTACCAAAAGCGAAGTATTGAGGATAGTATTGGCAGGTGTAATGGTATATGCCTGCCTTGTCCTCTTACTAAGAATATCCGGTAAAAGGACGCTTTCTAAGTGGAACTCTTTCGATTTTGTAGTAACTGTGGCTTTTGGATCAACCTTTGCAACGGCCTTACTCTCCAAAGATGTTTCCGTGGCAGAAGCTGTGATGGCATTTGTGATGCTGGTTGTGCTTCAGTTTGTAGTCACCTGGCTTTCGGTACGTTCTGCCTGGTTCAGGAAAATGGTCAAGTCCAAACCATCCATTATTTTCATGCACGGCCGGTTCATTGAAGAGAGAATGAAAAATAAGCGGGTAACAAGATCCGAAGTAAAAGCAGCTATAAGATCACGTGGCCATGGCTCTGTGGCAGAAATTGACGCGGTAGTGCTTGAAACAGACGGCAGTTTCAGTATCATCAGTAGTCATGAAACACTCCCTGAGAAATCTTCACTTGAAGGTGTAGAGGGATTTACAGAGTACATCAACTCCTGTCCGGCAAAGGCAGTATGAGCGAAAATGTGGCTCCATGCCCCGGTTCACTACTGACCCTGATAGCCCCTCCATGCTGTCTTGCTATCTCCTGAGATATATAAAGTCCCATACCCAGCCCATTGGCACTTCGGGCAGCATCAGAGGAGCGGTAAAACTGGTCAAATAACTTACCCTGCTCATCCGCAGGAATACCAACACCAAAATCTACCACATCTACCTGCACATGCTCATCAGTAGTCATGGTCCGTACAATGACCTTATCCGCTTTTGGGGAGTATTTGATGGCATTGGACAGCAGATTGTTTATAATTTGTTCCACACGGTCCTTATCCGCCAGTACCTTCAGGCTCACTCTTCCTTCAAATACAATTTCATGGGTCGGGCATTCGTGTTGTGCAATCTCTATTACCTCCTGGATCAGTTCATCAATGTCAAACTCCTCGATATTCAGCATCACCTTACCGGACTGGATCCGGGATACATCCAGAAGTTCGGCTATCAGGGCATTAAGTTTTTCAGCACTTCGGTAAGCTTTATCTATATATGAAGGCACTGGCTCATACTTCTGCTCCCCAATGATTTCCCTGAGTAATTCCAGATAAGCCTTTATACTGGTTAGCGGCGTTCTAAGCTCATGGCTGGCTATATTGAGGAAGATATCCTTTTTATGTTCACTTTGCTTCTGCTCATGAATGTTGGTATCGGTACCTATCCATTTTATGATCCTGCCGCTATCGTCTTTTACTGACATGGCTTTGATCAGAAACCATTCATAATGGCCATCTTTAGCAGCCAACCGCTGCTCAATGATAAAATCTTCGCCCGTTTCTACGCAATGCCCCCATAGCTTCTCTCCTGCTTCGAGGTCATCAGGATGTACAACTTTACGCCAGCTCTCATCGTCGTTAGACTCCAGGCCGGTGTATTCCTTCCAACGTCCGTTGACATAGATGGACTCCCCTTTGGCATCAGTGATCCAGGCGATAATGGGCAGTGACTCCAGCAGCAGCCTGCTCTCCGTTTTTGCTGCCTCTTTCTCCCTGATCTCTGTCGCCAACTTCTCATTGGCACGTTTTAGGGCATCAGTACGCTCCTCTACAATCTTTTCCAGCTCCTGAGGGCTTTTGTACTGCATCACCTTCGGAGCCACCCTGATGAGGGCAAAAACAGTCCCTATAGACACTGTAGCTGTTATAAACCTCATTACAGCACTGAGCTTGTATACCGGTTCCCAGAAAATGACGGCATCAACCAAATGAGTAAGTCCACATGACAGTATAAAAGAAATAAACAACAGTGTAATACCTGGGAAAGGAAATTCAGCATCTTTCTTTTTATACAAGAAAAAGCCCAGAATAACTG
>NZ_SMLW01000427.1 GCF_009711405.1 Fulvivirga kasyanovii
ATCAACAAGTTGAGTAATACGTCATCGGTACGACGGCAGGAGGAAGCAATCCCCTGATAACACAGACAAACCTGATTGAACCGGATTCCTCCGGATGGGAGATCGCTCGTCTGACTTTTATGAAATCAATTAAACCCATAGTACTAAGGAAATATAAATTATATTCCTTTGTTTTGTCAACCTGATAATTTTAAGTTTTCAACTACATGAAGTCACTATTCCAAGTTAATCTCGGTGGTATACTCAAAGTACTTTCCGACAACCTTTACAGCCATAAAGAGGTGTTTGTACGCGAGCTTTTGCAAAATGCTGTGGATGCGATCAAAGCCAGAGGCCATAAGGAGCAGTTTGAAGCACGTATTAAGGTGGATTACTATGACGCTGACAACCACCGCGGACTGGTGATCAGCGATAATGGCATTGGGCTTACCGAGGATGAGGTCAACGAATTCCTGTCCAAGATCGGGGCAAGCTCAAAGTCGCAGCAGGCTTTGGAAGAAACGAGGAATGACTTCATCGGCCAGTTTGGTATCGGGTTGCTCTCCTGCTTTATGGTAAGTGATGAGATTGTGGTCCACTCCAGATCTGCAAAAGCCGATTATATGGTAAAATGGGTGGGCAATATTGATGGCACCTATCAAACAGAAACCATTGCCGATACTGACCGTGAAGCAGGTACTCAGGTAGTGCTGAAACTGCGGAACAACATCGATTTTGATCAGGATAAGCTTATCATGCTGCTCAATTTATACGGAAAATACCTGGGCATACCTATCGAAGTAGAAGTCAACGGGCAATACCTTACTTCTATACAAGGCACTTTTCCCTGGGACAACAAAACCGGCAGTGATCAGGCCCTTAACCTGGGCAGGGAAATATTTCAGGAGAATTTCTCCAACTTCCTGTACATCCGCGACAGCTCCGGAAAAACCAAAGGCATAGCTTATATTATGCCTCACCCTACCCATTTTGGCTCTACTCAAAGCAACCAGGTCTATATCAAAAATATGTTCATCACGGCGCATGCTCAGCACCTGCTACCGGAGTGGGCATTTTTTGTGAGGGTGATCATCAATTCGGAGAACCTTTCTCCTACGGCCTCAAGGGAAGATATTTATCACAATGATACCTATGAAAATGTTCGCGAAGACCTGGGCAATGCCATCAAGGAATACTTCATCGACCTCAGCAAAACCTCGCCGCAGTCGCTTGAGCGCATCATCAAAGTACATGGGCATGCACTCAAATACATGTCACTTTCTGACCCGGAATTTCTGGGCTTTATTGCCAACTGGTTTACTTTCTCTACCACTGATGGGGTGCTGACTTTGCAGGAAATCAAAAAGCGGGTGCAGACCGTTTTTTATATTTCTGATGTGGATGAATTCAGACAAATCGTACCGATAGCGAAGGCACAAAACAAGCTGGTCATCAATGCGGGTTATGTGTACGACTCGCAAATACTGGAGGCATTGGGCCACATAGACAGAGAGCATTTATATCAGGCTATTGACACGGAATACTTCGGCAACATCCTGAAATCTTTGAACATTGAAGTGTTTGACCGGCACAAAAGCAGGCTCGATACTTTGCAGGATTACCTGCTAAAGTTTGATTGTGAACTGGAGATCAGGCAATTTGTGCCCGATAACATACCTGCTACCTTCCACCTTTCGGAAAGAAAAATGATGGCTCGCGACATAGAGCAGATCAAAAACGACAGTAACGATCTATGGGCCGGCATATCCAGTGCGGTAATTGAACCCACGGTATCATTCCGCTCCAAGCTTTTTCTCAACTTCAATAATTCTATAGTCCAAAAGCTGCTTCACAAGCCGCAGGAGAAAATGGAACGTCCACTGGTAGAGATGCTGTACATCAACGCTATGCTTATGGGCCACTACCCACTCAACCAGCAGGAGCTGGAGGCTATGAACGAAAACCTTACTTACATTCTGGATCAGTCATTTTAACAACAACGATGGACGCTACGCAATTAGAAACTATTGAAGACCTGCAGAAGGTAGTTAACTACCTGATGGGCGCGAATGACACACTTGTCAACAAACAATTGGCTTTTAAGGCCATTCAAAAGGCCCAATTTTTCAAAGACCTTGACCTGGAGTTTGAAGCCCGGTACGAGTATATGTCGCAGTGTACCTTCCTTAATTTTGATGAGGAACTGATAGCACAATTCCCATGGTTCCTCAACATTTGCGACCAGCATCCCGGCAGGTTCAGATACCGCTCCGTACTTTGGTCCTTCAAATGGGTGCTGGATGTAATCCCGGAGTACCATAAAGTATCGCTACAGCAAATCGACAGCCTGCTACAGGACTTCGAGGCTCGTTTTAAAGCTTTTGGTGCGGCGGACAAGATCATTCAACATTACTACATGAAGGTGTATGTGAAACTTGGCGACGAAGAGAAAGCCCAACAAGCCTACGAAAAATATAAGCAGGCCACGAGCAATCACGTATTGCTGGACTGCAAAGCCTGCCAGAGCGACAGCTTGCTGAACATCTTTTTAATGACAAAGGAATATCAGGCCCTGCTCAACACGGCTAAACCTATACTGGATGGAAAGATTACCTGTGCCGAAGTACCTCTCCTCACCTACCCTAAAGCCCTGATGGCCGCCATGAGGCTTGAAAAATGGGATTTGGCAGAGGTATATGCTTCCAAAGCACTGAGGCACCTGAACAAAACTGTTGCCTTCCCGGTAGAATACAGCCAACTACTCCTATTCTACACCATAAAAGGTGATTTCGTCAGTGCCCGGGCCATTTTGGAACAGCAGTTCCCTTTACTGCTCGGCCGCACTTCTGACTACCTGCATTTCCACTTCTACCTTTCTGCTGCCCTCTTCCTAAAGGCTATGGAGAAATCAGGAAATGCAGCTATCAAACTACATTTCAATCTAAAGCAGCCCCCATTTGATATTGCTGATAAAGATGGCGAATACCCTACCCCTGACCTGAGCCAATGGTTTAGCGAACAGGCGGCACATCGTGCAGGGTTACTGGACGGCAGGAATGGGAATGATTTCTACATGAATTATTTAGAAGAAATACAGGAATGGACTGATCAACAATTGGACAAATAAAATCTATCCTTCTGCCATTTCGATGGATTATTAACGATGTATTGCGAAATCCTCTGAAACGATTGGTCATTTCGAATGATATGATCATGAAAACGTGATTGCCATGCAAAATCTGCATGTTATTTTCCGGCATTCGAACATGCTGCGTCCTTTGTACCATCGGATGATTTTTGACAGGTTGTCGTGCAACATGGGATTTTTGTTGCCGGTGATTCCGCCGGGTGGATTGGATGATTCCGGATGGGGTTGTGATCCGAATTCCGGTTGATCCGGTTCCACCACGTTCGGTCCAATCCCGCCATCCGGTTTATCAATAATCACAATTCCATGCACATGATTGGGCATAACAATATGATTACCCAATTTGGCAAATGGAAAATGATCGGGAATTTTCAACCAACATTCATTGACCATATGGTATCGTCACCGCGAGGCACGAAGCGGTCCCCATATTATGAGAACTGCGCTTAATTATAATTCGACACCATTTGCCTACTGCTTTTGCTGATTGCATACTGATTTTGCATTTCACCATCCACAATTTCACCAAAATAATGATCCCTGTTTTGTGTACAAATCGTAATAAAATATGCGGCATTCCAGCCATAATCCAGATTATTGCCCTGCAGAATAAAATCTATCCTCCCCCCATTTCAATGGATTATTAACGATGTATCGCGAAATCCTATAAAATGATTGGTCATTCCGAATGATATGATCATGAAAACGCGATTGCCACGCAAAATCTGCATGTATTTTCCGGCATTCAAACGTGGTGCGTCCTTTGTACCATCGGATGATTTTTGACAGGTTGTCGTGCAACATGGGATTTTTGTTGCCGGTGATTCCGCCGGGTGGATTGGATGATTCCGGATGGGGTTGTGGTTTCAATTCCGGTTGATCCGGTTCCACCACGTTCGTAGAGACGCGATTAATCGCGTCTCTACGAACGTCCCCAACCGATAACCCATCGCTATCGTCCACATCCCGTCCAACCCCGCCATCCGGTTTATCAATAATCACAATTCCATGCACATGATTGGGCATAACAATATGATTACCCAATTTGGCAAATGGAAAATGATCGGGAATTTTCAACCAACATTCATGGGCCGTTTCACCCATTTCTGATCGGTGCATTTCGGCATTAATAATTTTACCGAAATAATGATCCCTGTTTTGTGTACATATGGTAATAAAATATGCGGCATTCCAGCCATAATCCCAGAATGATGCACGTGCGGAGGCAATGCGATATTTGTTTTGGTAGGTGTCGGACATTGATATTTTCTATATACGTTTTAATTTCATGTATAGAAGAAGCACTTTTTCTATACATGTACACTTTCAAGATAAATGTGTAAACCTATGGGGAGGGATTACTGTGGTGATTTTCCTGAAACAAAAAAACCGCGAAATCGCGGTCTTAAATTTATCTCTTTATCTCAACAAATCTTAGAATGCAGGAGTATATCCTTTAATATACTCTGGTTTATACTCTTTAACTGAGGATAAATATTTCTTAGTATCAACCATTCCTTTTTTAGTTGAATTACTATCTGTATTATCAGTACTAGTTTGTTTCTTCAAATATCTTTCCATAATTAAGAAATACTTTTCTCTATCAGGAGCTTTTCCTATAATAGCACAAATATATGGCAATTTTCTTATCCCTATGAAGATGCAAACATTTACTTCTTCTCCAACTCACTATGATATCTATACGACTGCTTAATCAAACTCATCAAATAATCAAGATCTGTTTCTGACGTTACAACTGCTTCGTAATCACCTATTCCCCAATGGCCAATTTCTGATACATCGCGAAATAGACCTTTCGGATCGTCCAGATGGCCGTTTTTAAGATTGATGCGAAGCTTTAGTTTGACTTTTTGAACCTCAAAATCTGCTATGACCTTTTTGTCCACCTTAAAGCCGATATACTGCTTTACCGGATTCATCTCTACATTTTCAAGCTCCAGAATCCGGTCTTTTAATTCGAGGGCCAACTCACGGACTTCCGCGCTGGCTTTCTGGAGGTGGTCTTCTTCGGTATAGACGACAATTTCCCTGCTCACATCCTGCACGCGTTCATCAGACGAGGTTGAGGAGATGGTTTTTACGCTTTCCTGACTGGTAGATTTGTGTTGGTTGAGGATGATCGTATCATTAGAGTATCTTTTGATTTCCCAAAGCTCAAAAGGCAAGTCTTTGAAGTCTATACTTTGCTTCTGGTAGGTGCTGAATTGCGGTGAGATAAAGATGACTCTGGACTGGCTCCAATCTACATCATTCCTTTTCAGGAATTTGGATTTGCTCTCATTGTATTCAAGGATAAACTCTGACTTGTTGTTGAGCATCAGTGACAGGTATGAATAGCCCTGATCGATAACTGAGTAGTTTTTTCCTTTTTTGTATTCGATAATGACGAAAGAGTTGGTTTGCTGATCAAAGCAGAGGGTATCAATTCTGAAGTTCTTCAGCGGAAACTCCGATTTCACAAACTCAAGCCCAAATAACATGTCAAGATTTTCTTCTACGAGGTTTTGGATGTCCCTTTCCAGTTTGAAAGGGATGTTTTTAATTTCTTCGAGTTTGGTTTTGGTGAGTTTGTATAGGTTCATGGTGCTTAAATAGTTGAAAGCCCAAACTTGGTTTTTAAGTGTTCTGGATAGACCTCCTTAAATTTATCATCCTTAAGAATTACATTAATCCAGTCTGTATTTCGGCTACATAGATTAATAACAGCTTGTAAATGGGAATAGACGAACCTAAAGAACAACTCCCCATTCCATACAAACATTTTCAACCTGCAATCAATTTTTGACAACTCATATTTATCGGTAAATGTCGGAATACTTTCCTCTTTTGCAATGACCTTATCAGTCATAACAAAAGGCCAATCTTTAGTTTCTTTATTTAATAAAAAGGATTTAGCTTGATCCATATTGTACTCTTGGAGTATCAGCGCTTTTGATCTACGAAGCGATTCAATCGCCACTTTAATCAAAAACTTACTTGTAGCATTTTCACTATTATCGAAATTTTTAAAAGTCATCTTAAACGTCTTTGTTTTTGGATCCCATTCGCCAAAGTCTTCAGGTTTAAGATTATATATTTTTATGAAATCTTTTCGAAAATTATCATCGCCTCTTACATCTACATTCGTCTTTGAATAAGCGGGCTTACCTTTCTTAGTTTTAATAGCCTTACGAGCCCTTTCAAACCCAAAAATGGTTTTTGTGAGCACTTTCTACTTCAAACTTGGAAAAGTTGTTGTTACAGGCATCGCAAACAACCCCCTTTTCAAGAATATAATGACTATTCCCCATGGATTCAGGAACAATATGTTCTACTGCTGTAAAGCTTTTGCCGTCAGGACAGAAAAGGCAATTGCATTCTAAATTGGTCATGGTATTAGCCTTCAAGCCATTCAAATAACTCACTTAATTCACTTTCAACCTCATCTACAGATAACTTTCTTTTTTGTAATTCCTCTGCAAACTTATCTCTTGGATTTTTGCCAAATTGGGTCAGATTGAAAGGAATATTTTTAATGATTCTCCAATCCAAGAAATAACTTATGTCGTTATTATTCTCATTTTTTTGGTCAATTGTATCGTCTCCCCACCATATCTTACCCGCTTCGAAAAAGGAGTTGTAGTATATCATGGTTTGCTCATGATTGGATAGTTGAGCTCGAATTGTTTTAATATACTCATATTTGATTTGCCAGTCCTTCTTAGGGTCTGAGTCGAACGGAGGGCTTGTAACAACAAACTTTATCAATTGGTAAAGGTGCCGAAAATAATGTCCAAGTTTAGAAGCGTGACCATCAAATGGATAAAACGTTGTATCCAGCTCTGCCCTTCCTTTTGACGAACTGACTTTAAGGTTGTATTTACCCTCTTCAATTAATTCATTATTTAGAGACAATTCCTTTAGTCGTTCATCCCTTTGACTTCTATTTATCCTAAAATTCCTCTGTTCACTACAGAGCTCCCGAATACATTCTACCATAAAAGGTGAATGTATTCCTTGATTATTGTAAATCATGCTCCCCTCGGACAATTGGCCTACCCCAAAGAAAAATATTGAATATGATAATCCTGTTAATACATCTAAATCGTCTTTAATTTCTGGTTGTTCGCTTTCTCCTAGCCTGACTTTCTTATTCCACTTGTCCCTTGTTCTCATAACTACGTGGTAAATAAACTTGAATTCGAGGTACATTTTAACAAAGGCCTTTCTTCCAAAATATTGATTATCAATCTCTACTTCATTTACATTCTCCTTATGCAGCCTTAACATCTCGTAAAACTTCGTTTCAAACCTGTCTTGCTGTATGTCTTTTCTTAACTGCTGATTTGCCTCATACTGAATATAAAAAGCTAAAAAAGTAAAAAGAACTCCCAAAAAACCAATAAAGGGAGCCGTTGTCCCTCCGATAGTGTCTCCGATTGCTCCATCAGAGGTGCCGAATGTAATACCTGTAAAGCTTTCACTGGTGATCAAGGCAGGGACAAAAATCAACAATAGTCCAATGAAGAACAGAATGAGTAAATAGGGAGTTAGTTTCTTCAAGTTCATTTTTTAAATCAAACCCACTTCATAACAATTTAAGTGAGGGTATTTTAAACATTTAGCCCCATATTTAGCAACTCTTCAAAAATTCAACTCCTTTATTACATTTTGTAACTCAAATAAAGCCTTACTTTCTGCCATATGCCAAACCTTTTTAAAAGGATACTCCTCCTTGCTCATAATATGGTCACCATTTCCAATATTGTATACATGTAATTTTCGACCATCAGATAGTTCCATTTTTCTAATTTTTATTCTCTTAGGCAATACCTCAGTTGCAGTCACGTAAAACCACTCTTGTCCATAATCAACTATTGAAGCATTGATATCATTGAGGAGCAATTTTAGTTTCTTAAGGTGAGGGGAATCATTATATTTCTGCAACTCAGAAACCAAACGAATAGCACTCCAATTGCTATACTCTATGTAATGTGACTTGAAGTTAAAGAACTGAGCCTTGATGAGAGGATCATTCGCTATAGAAGAGCCGTGATATGCAAGGTAGATATCCTTACTTTGATAATCCGGTAACGTATCTGTTATTGTTGATATGGTGTTTAGCCTATGAGACAGTTCTGTTTGAAGTTTATCTTGAATTAAAAGATTTGCATGAGCTTGTAATTTTTCAGCTTCTATCTTTTTCATTTTTTCCTGATGATTGCTATACAAAACTGAAATACTGCCTACTATAACTGTAGAAAGTAAAAAAGAGCCAAAATTCGAATTCAAAAAAGAAAGGAGTTTACCGCCTTTCTTTTTTCCTGACTTATCTTCTTCAAGCTGTTGCCTAACCTCCACCCTATACATTTCCTCAGCCCTGATTTTATTCTTTTCTTCTTCTGAGAGCATTACCAATTAGTTTAAGTTAAAAGTTATACATCTAGAAGGATCAATTTAATAAAAGACTGAGAACTTATTTTTTCCTATTACAAGCATTCAACACCTTCGTTTTGAAAAAAACACTAAATAGCATATCCATAATTTTGTGCATAGGTATTTTTACCTATCAAATTGAGTAAATTTACCTAATGCAACTCACCTAGCGATTGCCGTCAACAATCCTCAGCCCATCTACAATCAAAATCTACTTCATCTGCTTAGCCAGCAACATCTGCCTGTTAAAATCATCATCCCTCTCTCGCTTTTCGATGCTTTCAAGTTGTCGTGATATAACTCTGTTGTAGTTATTCACCTTATCTGACATTGTAAAAAGGTCGATCAGTGCCCAAAGGCCCAGGCCTCCTAATGTAAACCAGTATAGGATTTGTAAGCCCCACTTATCCAGATAAGCATAATGCAGGCCGAACAGGAAATAAAAAAGGTAGGCGGTTCCTGTTGATTTGAACTTGGATTGTAAATAATATTTATTGCTCATAGCGTTAAGTTTTTTTGAGCAATAAGCTCAAGTGCAATTGAGTCATCAACTTTCTTTTCCGAACATCAACAACGACTTTCCCAATGACCATTTAGGGTTTCTCAAACACCTGCCTACCAAATCCCCAAAAATTCCCTTAATTTACACTCATGAATGTACGCCTGACCCAAGAGCAAAAAATCAAAGTCCTTAACTCGGAAGATGTGTATCGTGTGATGCAGCAGGTTTTGCTGCGGGAGAATAAGATCCGCAGAAACCAGGAGCACTTCTGGGTGGTGGGGCTGGATAATAAGAATAAGATCCTTTTCATAGAGCTGATTAGCCTTGGGGCTGTCAACCGGGTGCAGGTGGCGCCGCCGGAGATTTTCAGGATGGCGATCTACAAACTGGCAGTGCAGATGATCCTCGTACACAACCACCCGAGCGGCGAACTCACACCATCTGAAGGTGATAAGGACGTTACGGACAAAATGATTAAAGCAGGCCAGATGCTCAACATTGAGGTTATTGACCACCTCATCATCTCTGAAAAGGAGTATTTCAGCATGGCGGATAAGGACATTATCGAAGAACTGAAAAACAGCCACAATTATGTGCTGATGGATAGGGAAAAGGCGCTTTTGGTGAGTATGAAGATTGATGCGGCGCGGGAAAAAGGTGGTAAGGAAAATAGTTTGGAGATAGCGAGAAAGATGCTTTCGGATGGCTTACCTATTGATACTATTGTAAAGTATACAGGGCTTAGTGAGAAGGAGATTGCTGCGCTGAAGGAGTAGTTTTGGTAATCGGTTTTCGGTAAACAGTAATCGGTGTTTTAAGGGGTGTTTTACTTTCAAACGCGTTCGACTCAAGCAGGACTACACTTATCGTAATTTATTATCTTGCTA
>NZ_SMLW01000301.1:0-547 GCF_009711405.1 Fulvivirga kasyanovii
AGATGAATGGAGTCGCGAGGACTATCGCCTTTCTCAGCTAATTCTTGAGAAAAGGGGAAAGGTAATTACCGACGATATGCTCCAAAAGATGAAAGACAAGAGGTTAAAAGACCTGCGACAACCAGAAAAATTCGACATCGACTTTACCTGGTGGCTCAATATTTTCCTGGGGTCTGTATCTGCCGGCCTTTGGAGCATATATTTAAGCTGGGGCCATTTAACCTTAAAAAAGACGCTGCCTAATGGTGAACAGGTCTATGTTTATGACGCATCAAGCCGAAATAATGCAGAGCGAATGCTCTGGATAAGTATACTCATTACTATTATTTGGGTAATAGTACTGGCATTTCGCGTCATATAATCCCTAAATCCGCCTAATCCGTGATGCTGACAACAGAGATGGAATGTACATCGCCATCAGAAATTTTCTCATCATTCATATCTTTAAATTGAAGTTTATGATTTTTTCTAGTTTAATGAATCTGGCTAACAAATGATTTAAGCTACTTTTACACCCCCCAGAAGATAACGTTCTCAAAGAAAAAAA
>NZ_SMLW01000301.1:785-4893 GCF_009711405.1 Fulvivirga kasyanovii
AAATCAAAATCACCAATGACCCCACTTTTTTTGATGAAATGAATGGCATTACTCCTGCCATAAGGATACAACTGGAAAGATGTTTTGAATTAGCATTGAAAGGAAAAACGTCTGGGCTGGAAAAAATCCAGAGGCAAATTAAAAATTACCCCCATCAGCCAGCCTTCAAAAACTACCTGTCGGTATGGTATTCTTACGCCGGCCATCGGGAAAAATCTTTTGAAGTGAACAAATGGCTTGTGGAAAAACACCCGGATTATTTGTTTGGGAAAGTAAACCTCGCATTTGAATACTTCAAAAACAAACAATATGAAAAAATACCGGAAATTTTGGGACATGCTATGGAAATAACAGCCCTATACCCCGAAAGGGATATATTTCACATATCAGAAGTATCAGGTTTTGTAAAAATATCAATGCATTATTATGCCGCCATAGGCAATATGGATAAAGCAGAAGCGGAATTTAAGTACTTATCAGAAATAGCCCCTAACGATAATGCTACCAAAGAGGCTGAAAACTATTTAATGATAAAGCGATTGGAACGTGCTACTGCACGAATGAAAGAAGAAGAGCGTAAAAAAATAAAGGTAAAAACAAATCCACAGCAGAAAGGTTCATCAAACACAGAACCTCCCACTTTTACACATCCGGAAATACTGCAATTATATAATTCTGGTCTCTATATTTCTAAAGAGACAATCGATGAAATTTTGGCACTTCCTGAAAAAACTTTGATCCAGGATCTTCACCTTGTATTGCAGGACAGCATAGATCGGTTACCATACTTTCAAAACCAGATGAATGATACCGGCTGGGATGAGCAAACGATGAATTTCGCTGTCCATGCCATATACCTGCTAGGTGAGTTAGAATCAAGAGAAAGCCTTGTCGAAATACTCAACATCCTCAGGCAAAGTGAGGAATATATGGATATCTACTTTGGTGATTTCCTCACGTCAGCTTTATGGGAGCCAGTCTATAAAATTTCAAAAAACGACCTCGATAAATTAGGCGAATTTCTCCTCGAACCGGACATTTACACTTACTCCAAATCCCTGATAGCAGACGTCATAGAGCAAATAGCCTTCCATGACCCTGAGCGTAAGCAAGAGGTTATCAATTCCTACAAAAAAGCTTTTGTCTTTTTCTCAAAATGTGATGCTACAGATAATATTGTAGATAGCGACCTTATTGCAATAATGATATGCAGCGCTGTTGAACTTAATGCGAAAGAATTACTTCCAGAAATAAAAGTACTCTTTGACAAGGAATATGTGAGTACAGGCATCTGCGGTAACTACAAGAGCATTGAAAATGACATCAAAAAGCAATACCCTTTCAGCTCAGCTAAAAAGCTATTAAATATCACAGACAGGTACCAGGAGATTACATCTACATGGGCAGGGTATCAACCTGAAGATTATAACATCGGAACAAAAGAGAATTTCTTAACACCCAGTACCCCCATAATTAATCAAAACAAAACCGGAAGGAATGACCCATGTCCCTGTGGAAGCGGAAAAAAGTATAAAAAATGCTGCATGTAACAATGACTTACTTGGTGGCTAAGGTAGCGGATTGTCATTCTGCAGACAGAATTCACTTTAATCTCTTCGACCTCAAAGGGTAAATTTAAAGCTCAATAACCTTATTACTCTTCTATTATTTGTATATTATAGGTATTAGTAAGCAAATAAAACGAAGAAGTATGGAACACGTAGGACGATGGATGATGTGCATAGCCATGATATGTGGCTGTATTATGGGTTATGGACAAACTCCAGACAAGTATATGGAGTTTTCGCTGGAGGAGCTGGCAGCAGTGGATGTGGAAAAACCATTATTACCTGTTGAGGTTGATTCAGCTTATGTAGTGTCGGGAAAGACGGTAAACATTGGCTATATTTTGCCAATCTCAGGTTACCCTTATTTTACTAAAGAGCTGATCAACTCGGCTAATCTTGCGATACAGGAAATTAACAATAAAGGTGGTGTACTTAACAAAAAGCTTGCCCTGATACCTGCAGATATAGGAGGTACAGAGGATTTTATCCTTGACCGCACGAAGCTGTTGGCCAACAAATTCAACACCCAACTATTCATCGGGCCTACAAGCTCTGACGGCCTTATCAGTATCAGTGAAAAAATTCTACCAAAAACAGATCTGATGGTGGTCTCTCCCACGGCCACCTCCCCGGTCATAACCAATCTAAATGACCGTGGACTTATCTTTAGAACGTGTCCCTCCGATGCGATTCAGGGAGAAGAAACGGCAAAATTCTGTTATAACGAACTGAACGCCAAAACAGCGGCAGTACTATATCAGAATAATTTTTACGGGTCTAATCTGAAAGATGCTTTTGTTAAAAATTTTGAGAATGAAGGGGGAAAAGTACTAAACACCGTCAAATTCAATCCCTTGATTAACCTTGAGTTTTATGATATGTCAAACAAACTGGATAGCCTCTTTCAGGGAAAAGCTGATATGGTTTATGTCATCAGCCTTGCCAAAAGTTTCTCCATTATTTCTGACAAGATTGCTAAACAGGATCTGATTACCAAGGATTATCACCCCATCATCGTATCCAGTGACGGTGCCAGAGGCGAAGACCTTGCCAAACAGGGTAATTTATCGGTACTCGAAGGTATGTATGGACTTTACCTGCCCTTTACAGGGAACAAAGAATTTGGCAAAAAATACGAAAAGCAATACGGCACTAAGCCTTTTTCACTGGCAGCCGAATATACCTATGACATTATTTATATGATATCCCTAGCTATACTAGAGGGTAATAGCACCGATCCTGAGGATGTTTCCACTCATTTAACATCGATATCAAAAAATGGTCTCCCCGTAACCGGAGAGGACGGACCGATTAGAGTCTTCCGATGCGTGTCGAGGTAAGTACACATCAACCACTCTTATAGCATTCCAAATCCAGGTAAACTCATCGAATGACTAGAGCAGCCACTGTAGGCGGGAAACATAGAGGTACGTGCGAAGAAACAAACTCCTTATTATGGATGCCGAACTTAACCCGAATTACAATTAGTTCATTCTTTGGAACAGGGGATTGCTTCCTCCTACCGTCGTCGCAATGATGATCAAAAATGAACTGGCCCATACCGATTTCTCACCATTACAGACCACCACCAAGTGTACTAAAATAATAGGTTCTAAACCGGGTAAGGATCAGGTAGATTCTTCCTGGCCGAAGGAGGTTGTCTGTTTGCAGGGCTTTGGTAAATTGGGTTAATAGGTATGATGTAGCTCCCAGTTTATTGCCTGTCTGGTCGTAGGTCACAAGTACCAGCGCAGGGCATGTGATTTCTGTTTCTGAATGCAGGTAGGCTGTCAGGAGCTCCTGACTTACCACTTCTATGAAATCCGGGTCTTCCGGGGATACTACACTGGCCAGGTCGGTGGTGTCGCGCATGATAACCATTTCGGCCTTAACCGTGCCGGTATACAACACATTGATCAGCAGCAATAGCAGGGTGAATCTCATATTTCAGGTATTGTTTCAGGCACAAATATCAGGAGGGGGTGAGTATAGCAAAACCCGATTCTTGCTAGGTTCTTCTCGGTGACTAGAGTTATCGGTGGCCGGTGATTTGCGTGATGGCTAGAGTGGTCGGTATTTGGTGAGGGGCGATCTGAATAGCGCGGTAACGAGGGTTGGAATACGGGAGACCGAAGACCGAAGAATCTGCGTGGTGAGCTAGGTTATCGGTATTTGGTGAGGGGTGACCGATGTGATTTTCTTGATGGCTAAAGCTGATTTTGGCAGGATTGCAAAAGTTGTTTGGTTAGTTCTCCGTAACTGGGAGATTGGTTTGTCGCTGCCTTAAAGCTTGGGGCAAGCTGTACCTCTCTCCACGCAATGACGATCCGTTTTATCTAAAAACCACTCAATACTAACATATCTAAATACTAAAAAAGCCGCTTCCGGGTTTAACTTCGGAAGCGGCTTTACTTATGGCTTAACGGAAATTAGTCGATCAACTCTACGTTAACGGCGTTCATTCCTTTTCTTCCTCTTTCCACGTCAAATTTCACTTTGTCGTTTTCACGGATCTCATCTATAAGACCGCTTTCGTGCAC
>NZ_SMLW01000010.1 GCF_009711405.1 Fulvivirga kasyanovii
TTTATAGTTGCTATGGGCTTTGTGGCTTTAATAAGTTGTAACAACAATGCTGAAAGAGAGCAGGCAAATGTTGAAAATGAGGAAATAGAAGTACAGGAAGAGGCTTCTGACGAGAAAAAGGTAAAACTTGAAGTGGATGCCGATAACGAAAAGTTAGGTATTGAAACCGAAGATGTTGATATAGACCTTCAGGGTGAAAACGAGGAAGATAAGGAAAACAAGAACTA
>NZ_SMLW01000426.1 GCF_009711405.1 Fulvivirga kasyanovii
GTAATTAGGATGACGGCCTTAACATTTAGATGAAAATAATGTTGATTTTATAGATATACTGATATGATATTACTCTTTTTATACCTTGCCATTGCCATACTGGTGTCATTTTTATGCTCTATTCTGGAAGCTGTGCTGCTTAGTATTACACCTTCTTATATAGAAGCGCTGAAAGAAGAAGGCAGGCACGCCCTTCAGGTACGCCTTAGTGCTTTAAAGGAAAATATAGATAAACCTCTCGCTGCCATACTATCTTTTAATACCATTGCCCACACTGTGGGTGCGGCAGGCGTAGGTGCTCAGGCTGCCGAAGTGTTTGGTAATCAATATCTCGGTGTGGTTTCAGCAGTATTGACCTTACTCATCCTGGTTTTCTCGGAAATTATTCCTAAAACCCTTGGTGCTACCTACTGGAGGTCTCTGGGAGGCTTTACAGCCAAGACCTTAAATGTACTCATCTGGCTCATGTATCCCCTGGTATTACTTTCCAAAGGGATAACCTACCTGATCTCCGGTAATAAAGAGAAAGTTTCCATAAGCAGGGCAGAAGTATCCGCCATGGCTGACATCGGGCATAAAGAAGGGGTTTTTTATGAGATGGAGTCTAAAATGCTTAAAAACATGATCCGTTTCAGGAATATAGTAGTGGAGGACATCATGACGCCCCGTACCGTAATGGTAATGGCGCAGGAGGGCAAAACCATCGCTGACCTGTACCAGGAGCCTGAGTTTAAAAAATTCTCGCGAATACCCACGTATAGTAAAAACCGGGACGACATCACCGGCTTTGTGCATAAAAACGATGTACTTACGGAAATGGCAGAAGATAACCATCAGATGAACCTGAGTAATATCAAGCGGGACATTATAGTAGTGAATAAGGAGATGAGGCTTCCCTTTATTCTCGACAAGCTGGTGGAGAGCAAAGAGCATATTGCTTTGGCTACAGATAAGTTTGGCAGTATCTCAGGCCTGGTTACTATGGAAGATGTGATGGAAACGGTTTTAGGCATGGAGATCATGGATGAGTATGACAGTGTAGAAGACATGCAGGCATATGCCAGAAAGAAGTGGAGATCACGGGCTGTCAGGGTTGGCATTATCTCATACGAAGAAAATGAGGGAAATGCGGAGGACAATGCCGATACCAATAATATTGCCCGGTATGGCATCACCGGAGGCCAGCCTCCATTGGCAGATGACCAGAAAGATAAAGGGGAAAATAAAGAATAAGCTCTGTTAAGGTTTTAAGTATCCGGTTCTTAAAAAAGACATTTCTGACTTGATTAACCATCCTGAAATTTTAGCGGGGATTGCCGTTAAAAAATTAACATTTATATAATGTCTGTTTTAGATAGATACTCGCACCAAGATTTACTATATTTCGGCCCCGTTGTCTAGTTGGTATATTGTGATATTTATGCTTTCCTTGCCAATTGCTAAATGAAAGGACTTAAGTTTTTAATTTTCATGGGAGTGCTGTTCTTATTAATAGCACTTTTTATGCTCCCGTTTTACTACAGTGATATAGGTACGCTTATTTCGGACCTGAATCAAGGCACAAAAACGGTATCTTCTGTGTTGGATGATCTGTCTGGCTATCTGGATCATATTGATAGCTGGAACATCCTGGGATTTGTATTTTTATCCGCCTCCATACTTATCATGCACAGTGTGGTGGATCACTTTTTGCTTTACAGGCTTAATAAATTCTATTCGGGTAAATTTGTGCTGGACGGGATGCTGTGGTTTGGCAAGCGGGTGTTGAGTTTGATTTTCACTACCCTCTTCTTCATTTTTATGGCCAACCTTGTCGTAGATTTTTATTCAAACATGAGGATAGCCAATAAAGTGGAGGACATAGCGGAGCAAAAGTATACAGTACTGTTATTGGGAACCAACAAATACCTGCAGGATGGGGTTAGCGAAAACCTGTACTACACCAACAGGATCAATGCCGTAGTGGAGTTATATGAAAAAGGATATGTCTCCACCATATTGATCAGTGGTGATAACAGCAAGGAAAATTATAACGAACCCAGGGATATGATGCGAAGCCTGATCAAAAGAGGTGTGCCGCAAAGCATCATTAAGCTGGATTTCGCCGGGTTCAGGACGTTGGATTCCATCGTGAGGTCGAAACGGCTTTTTGGTTTGCAAAACGTTTTGGTAGTAAGCCAGGGCTTTCACTTGCAGCGGGCGTTGTTCCTCTCCTGGTTTTTTGGAGTGGATGCCAGAGGTTATGCCGCAGATGGGGATATGAATATGGCTATGTTTGTAAGAGAGCATCTGGCCGTTCCTAAAATGATCCTGGATATTATGGTACTCAATACCCAGCCTGAATATGGCTCTACCGGAGTTCGCCGGCAGCTAACTTTCGGTCAGCAAGACTTGGTATTAATTTCTTTTATACTCATATATTTGAGTATGGCTGTATACCTGTCTTATGACGCCTTCGATTTTGGCAAATAAGTTGTAGGCCAATTATTTTTTAACATGTTTTAAGGCTATATCTTTGATATTGGCCAAATTTTTTAAAAGTTTATTTAATTAATAGGGTTAACCATGAAATGAGCAAGAACCAGAAACACCGAATCATCGTTCAGATGGGCAGAAGGTTCTTTGCGAATTACGCGTTACAGTTAACATTTAACGTATACACATGAAAAAATCACTTTCTTTAGCTGTTCTAATCGGGCTTTTTATCATTACCATAGGGCAGGTTAAGTCACAGAAAATAGAGCCCATACCTGTAAAAAAGTTTTACATGGATCGTGTGACCAAAAACCTGCAGTTTTTATGCAAAGAAGCAGAGTGCTTTGATAATGTCCTCGTCAACGACCGCGGGTTATATATTTACCCAACCAGTCAGAAAGTAAACAAGCCGGAATTTATCCTATACTGGAGGGAAATGCCTCATTTCAACGAAATGCTTGAAAAACAGACTGATGAGGAGATCATAGATATATTAAACAGAAAGGGCTCGCACTACTTCTATGGTGTGAAAGATACCCACGTTAACCCTGCAATTTATCCGGTTAGCGAGTGGAGAGGGCTGAAAATTGCCCTGGATCCGGGTCATATTGCTTCTACCTTTGATGAAGCAAAACTGGAGCAGCGATATGTGCGGGCAGAAGGTAAATACTTCAATCAGAAACAGGATATTGAGTTTTTTGAAGCTAATCTCGCCTATACCACTGCGTTGGTACTAAAAGAGATGCTTGAAAAGAAGGGTGCAAAAGTTATGCTTACCCATGACTATGGCAAGAGTGCCTTTGGCATGAATTATAACGAATGGAAAAAGACAGATTATAAAAAGGATATCGTGCAGGGGTATAAGGAAGACTGGTATAATCGTGAAAAATTTGAATATCTCATGAGCGGGGAAGCTCCTGATTTTATGATCTTCCATGATGTATTTAGGAATAAAGACTTTGTGGCGAGAGGCCAGAAGATCAATGAGTTTGAGCCCGACCTTACCTTAGTGATACATTACAATGCCAGCGAAGGAGGCCAAAGATATGGAGACCTTTACCTGCCTCCTGTAAATGAGAACTACAGTATGGTATTCATACCCGGTTCTTTCCTTGGAGTTGAGATCGACGGGCAGGATGGCCTTGATCAGAGGTTTGAGCTGTTGAGGCTGTTGGTTTCACATGATCTCGAAGGGTCAGATGTATTCGCCAGCAATATCATTAAGGCGCTTAACGATGATCTGAAAGTTGACGCCTTACCTAAAGACAATAATTTTGATTTTGCAAAACGTTACTCTATTCTTTCAGACAGGTCTGAGGGAGTATACCATAGAAACCTTTACTTAACCAGGGTTGTAGAAGGCCCGATAGCTTACTCGGAAGCACTTTATCAGGATAACAAAACAGAAATGCCGCTTCTGGGTAAAAAGGACCTGACAGTCAAAGGCATTAAAACCAGTAGCAGGGTAAAAGATGTAGCCCAGGTTTATTTCAGTGCCATTCAAGACTGGTTGAAATACAATCAGGAATTATCCAAACAATTGGATGCCCTGTATTCGGATGACTTCGGTGACGAAAAGGAATTTAAAGAAGATATCAAGGAACAAGAAGAGGACCTGGAAGATAAGGACGGTAATTAAAAATAAAAAAAGAGGTGCTTTAAGCACCTCTTTTGCTTTATAAAATCTTTTGTTTTGGCCTGTTTAAGGCCTTTTTTTGTGAGTATTAAAAAAGTGGCCTAATGTTTGGTAGCCATACTATGTAATCAAACATTATTGGCTATGAAAAAATTTGTACTACTTCCCGCCTTGCTGATCATGCTCTCATTAGGGTCATGTTATGTTGGAGATGATGATGGTATTCCCGGACCGGTAGGCCCGCAAGGCCCACAGGGTCCGCAAGGACCTGAAGGAGCCCCCGGAGAGAGTGGATATGTATTTGAATATACCGATATAAACTTTACAGCGCCAGATTATAAAGTACTGCTATCATATCCTGAGGATTTTGAAGGTTATGATTCTGATGTGGCCCTGGTGTATTTGCTCTGGGAGGTAGATGAGGATGGCAATGAGATATGGAGAGCCTTGCCCCAAACAATAATTACAGAAAACGGAATGTTGCAGTACAATTTCGATTTCACAAAGTTTGATGTAAAACTGTTTCTTGATGCTCAATTTCCTCTGGATAACCTCACCGCATCCGACACCGATGAATGGATAGCCCGGGTAGTAGTTGTTCCGGGAGAGTTCTGGGATACAGGCGGAAGACTCAATGTAGCAGATTATAATGAAGTGAAAGCGGCCCTGGGCTTACCCGAACTGGGAGGCAGCCGCAGCACCCTAAAACGAAGATAACTTAATCAGGTAGTTTATTTTTGAATGTTCACCCGATGGCTTGACAGCTATCGGGTGTCTTTTTTTATAGCAGTATCATAATTTAGGAAAAGTTGGATTACTGAAATTTCTCTAAACCCGGTTTTAAATTTAGATGGTCCACTGAACCGAATAAATAAAAACTAAATCATAAATAATTTAACATAAGTTGTATTTTGGTGTCATTGGAAAAATAGAGGTTTATAAAAAGCTATTAAATTATCATTCTAAAAAATATGTGAAATGAAAAACATCATTCTAACACTGCTCTTGATATGTCCAACGCTTTCATGGGCAGACCCGTGGGACAACATGACGCTTGAACAGGCTGAGCAGGTTCAGGAGTATCTGGCATCAAATCCATACTTGTTGGATTATTGCGATTGCTGCGATTATGAAGGGGAGTATGCAACAGAAGTTTACCTCATGGAAGTGTTGTCGACTGAGATTGTGACTTGTGAATGGAATCCAGAGTATTTTAGTGTTAAGGCTAATGTTAAGCGGATCGCCAGGATTCCTTACAAGGCTGACGGGCCTGATATGAAGGCTCCTCTTGCTTATACCTCGGAAGACGAGATCATCATTACCATGAATTACGCCTGGGGCTATAACGGGAAAGCAGCTAAAGCTGCTCCATTGTATACTATAATACCTTACGATGTATATGGGGAGCAGGATTTAGCCTCCGGATATTGCAGGGAATTCACCAACTTTCCCAGCCCGGCTATGATAGGAGATACAGCATACACCATTTGGTATAAAAAGAGATTTTAATAGATCAGGCGGTATTTCTGGTGAGGCACTACCTCACTCTGCATGTTTTTATTTTCTGATCCGTTCGCTCCATAGGTTTTCAGCCTGGTCCGTTTTAAAGAAGTATTCATTTGTTTTACCTGAGTAAATTTTTATTCAATTATGTGGTTTAAAAAGCTTACCGGATTTGATGAGATCTCCCCTGAATACGTAAGGGAGCACCTTTTAATAGAGGGGACCAGCATGACTTCCAAAATCAATGGTAAATCTTACCGGTATGGTGAACTCCAGGTACCTACGCTGAAAGAATTGAAAGCCCAGGCACCGCCATTGGAAAATTTTGACGGCCGCATATTGGTTTCGGAAGTTATTGCTAATGTTCAGCAAATCCATCGTAACGTCAACAATGCAAATGCCTTAATTCAGGCAGCGTCTCAGTTTAATCTGCTGGAAATGACCGGCCCGCATGTTACCCCCGAACAAGGGGTTGATGGGTATGAGCACGACTTCACCCAGGGTCCTGCCTGCGCTATTGCCTGTGGCGCGGGTACCATCTACAGAAATTACTTTACTCAGGTAAATGGACGGACGGGCCAGTCATCAGACAACCAAATCGACTGCCTTGAATTGATTGGGACAGCGTTGGGCAATGAAGAATTTCAGCTTTGGAAAATGAACAATGGCTATGCATTGCTGAGCCAGGAAGGTCTGCTCAAAATAAATTCAATACTGGCGAAGGCTGGTGACGGGTACAAAGAAGCCCTAAAAGATAAACTTAAAATAGGGCTGCAGTGGCAAACCGAAGTAACACTGGCAGACAGCCGGCAAATCGTCTCCCAGGCCTACTGCTCTGCGCTTCCTGTAGCATATACCAGCATAGAACCAATTTATTGGGAAAGGTTTGCCCGGCTGATACTGGAAGCTTCTTACGAGGCCACGTTGTATGCAGCAGTGATTAACCTTGAAAAAACAGGCTGCCCTAAAGTATTTTTAACTTTGGTAGGAGGCGGTGCTTTTGGCAACGATACACCATGGATAACAGACTCCATAGCTAAGGCCATTTCAAAATTTAATAAAGTGCCACTCGATGTAAAAATAGTCAGCTATGGAAGCTCAAATGCCAAAGTAGTGAGTTTGGTGGAGGAGATATCCCGGCAAAAGAATTAAATGGAAAATGTAATCACACGATAAAGCCATCACCATGATCAAAACGCAAAGCATGTATACCTCCCTGAACATCTGGAAAACCAGCAGGAAGCTTTTTCTCGAATATTTCGACAAATACACTTTGGAGCAGCTTAATAAATTACCGGAAGGGTTTAGCAATAATCTCATTTGGAATATAGGGCACGTAGTAGTGGCCCAGCAAGGTCTGGTCTACAGGTCTTCCGGACTTGAGGGTTATGTTCCCAATGAACTGTTTGACCTGTACAAACCAGGCACCAGGCCTACCGGCAAAACTACACAGGCAGAAGCCGATGAATTGAAAAGACTGCTGATCTCCCTTATAGAAAAAACAGAGAATGACCTTGAGTCCGGAAAGTTTACAACATTTAAAGAACGAATGACGGGAACAGGTTTTTATCTGGCCTCTCTGCAGGATGCGCTGGAATTTAATAATTATCATGAGGGGCTTCACTTAGGGTTCATGATGAATATCAGAAAGTTTGTTTGATCTCAAAATCATTAATTTCCCGGATAAAAATTTCTATATTGAAAGGAACAAGACCAGTTAAACACTCCCAATAGTTATGAACGGAACCCTAAACCTCAGCCGGAATCTGATTATAGTTGCGACCCCGTTGGCCCTCTTTGGTACTTTGATTTTTTTGATGAAATCCCCCATTTTATCAACAATAAATAATTTTGATCTTGCCATTACTATAGACCTGGTGATTTCGGTACCTTTCATATACTATCTGCTTATCCGAAAGGCATCCGTACCCAATACTACAGTGGTTCCTGTTATGGTGATTGGGGTTGTTATAGGCAGCCATTTTCTTCCCGAGGATAGCCGGCTTTATCTTAATCATTTTAAAACCTGGGGGCTGCCGGTAATAGAGCTCCTGGTATTGGCGTTTATTATTTTTAAGGTTCGCCAGACTGTTAACCGCTATACAAAACTAAAGACCGGTGAAGCTGATTTTTTTACTGTACTAAAAGCCTTATGTTATGAAACCTTTCCAAAGCCATTGGTGATGCCAATGGCTTCGGAGATAGCTGTAATGTACTATGGCTTAATTAACTGGAAAACCAGAAAATTAGGGGAAAGCGATTTTAGCTACCATAAAAACAGTGGTACAACCGGGTTATTTGGAGCTGCGGTTCTCGTCATTGCAATAGAGACCTTTGTTTTGCATTCGTTACTGATTGGGTGGAGTGTGGTTGCCGCATGGGCACTAACCATATTAAGTATTTATACCGGTATGCAATTTTTAGGCTTTGCCAGATCCCTGTCAAAAAGGCCCATTTCAATTGATAACGGCAGGCTGTATCTGCGATATGGAATTTTAAATGAAGTGGATTTATCCGTGGAAGATATTGAGGCTATAGAATTTTCCAGAAAGTCAGTTAAAGATGACAAAGAGGTAAGCAAGTTATCCCCGTTGGGAGAGCTGGAAGAACACAATGTTATTTTGCACCTGTCCGGCACGGTAACATTAACAGGCATCTATGGTATCAAAAAGAGAACGCAAAAAATCGCTCTTTATGTGGATGAGCCAGAAGCTTTTAAAAGAAAGCTTGAGATGGAGATGAAAGTAAAGAATGAACAATAGAGAAACACACCACTTATTGCCCAGTGGAAGCTGGAGCGGGTTCTATTGCTACAAGAAAAATGCTACCAGGCATAAAATGGATTGTGAATTAATTTTTCATGATTCCATCATCACAGGCCATGGTACTGACGATGTAGCGCCATATACCTGGAAGGGAACCTATAATTTGGAAACTTTTAAAGCCAGACTGACGAAATCTTATGCGACGCATCAGGTCTTTTACGAAGGGGATATTGATGAGAATGGCATTTGGGGGTTCTGGGAGTTGAATGAAACCATTCCTAAAGGGTTTGGAGCTGAGGCCTCCAAAAAAATCTGGGATTCTTTTTGCACCGGAGGTTTTCACATTTGGCCTAAAAAAGCCGGAAGTGAGGAGGCTCATGCTGTTGCAGAGGTAGCTGTTGAGGAGCCAAAAGGAGTATCTATGCCAAAATCTTAGGATTTCCAGTTTTCAGTATATGAACAAGAAGTATTATTTATGGGCTGTTGTACTATTGATGTTGCTAATTACAGCCTTTATTATCCGATATAAACCTGATGGTGTAAATGGCTCGTTTGCTTCGGTCAATGGTTCGGCAACCAGCAAATCAAGCCAACGGGACCAGGATATATTCTACAGCACCGAAGATAATGGCATGAAGTATAATCTGACACTATGCTTTGATGACACAGCGAGCATTAGGTACCATTTTGTAATCACCAGGAATTCTGATACTGTACTTGAATTGTCTGACAGGGCTGTAATTGATTCTCAAACATCTTACACGATAAGAGGCAAGTATGGGTTTTTGTTTAATGCTCGCAGGTTTGAAGCTAGTGATGACGGCCAGGTTACAGGCATATTTTTACAACAAGGGGATAGTAGCTATGCATCTTTAAATTACTATAGCCCTGAAATGAATAATCAGGGTTATGCACTGCTTAAAGATATACCCGTTATGTTTAGAAATACTGAGGAACCCTACCGGGAATATTTAGAAAGGACAATAGCGGCTCTAATAGAATATCAAGGCAAGGTTTCGTCGAGTAATGAGACTGAACAAATGGAATCTCATTATCAAAGTATATATCATGAAAAGCTATTGGATTTAAGATCATTGTTAACTGAAATTAATAACAAAAAAATATCTATTGGAGCTTTAAACAGCAATCAATTACTTGATCAGGTTATATTCTATGGAATGGATTCGGCGCAAAGAATTTTCGAGGAGTATGGAATAGAGCCTAGAGTTGATTCTTCACTTGCTATAACGGAACCTCAATTAGTGCCCTACCAAACAGAGGATCATATATTAGTAACAGTTCAGACTGATAAAACAGGAAAAATAATAAATGACCGCTTTCTTAGAATTGACAAGTTGGCAAAGCTCGAAAGGCCACTTGACCTGAAAATTGGAGAGCTTCCTTATTTTGGCACTACAAGGGATTTTAAGGAATAAGGAGATAAAACAGTAGCTGTTTTCAGGGATTTTGGCTTTGAGTCTGTTAATCACCTC
>NZ_SMLW01000095.1 GCF_009711405.1 Fulvivirga kasyanovii
TCTCTACCCGAGAATATACCCCTAGTGATTTTAGTTATTCAGGTATTTCGGTAGAAGACCTCGATTTAATTGGGAAGAAATTTTAATAAGTTATTATGCGAAATCAGGAAATTCAAGATATATACAAGCTGTCTCCCATGCAGCAAGGAATGTTATTCCACTGGCTCTATGACAATCATTCACCAGCGTATTTTGTTCAAAACGTCTATACTATCAAAGGTAAAATTGATCTTCAATGCTTTGAGGAATGCTTAAACAGCCTATCCCAAAAATATGATGCGCTTAGAACATCTTTTGTGCATGAAGATCTTAAAGAACCATTGCAGGTAGTCCTTAAAAGTAGGAAAATTGAATTCTTATTCATCGAAGCAAATGCTTATACTGAAGTAGAATACTTGAGGGTCAAAGATGTCGAGAGAGGGTTTGATTTGACCAATGATTCACTAATGCGTGTGATATTGATAAAAACAGGCATTGATGGATACAAAATGATCTGGAGTTTCCATCACATAATAATGGATGGTTGGAGCCTTGCTATCATTATAAAGGAGTTTGTTACCATGTATTCTGGTGAAACTTTACAGGCTTCAAGAGTGGAGCCGCTCCAATATAAGTCTTTTATAAAGTGGATAGAAACCAGAG
>NZ_SMLW01000024.1 GCF_009711405.1 Fulvivirga kasyanovii
CAGTCAACAAAGCATATAGCTTATGGCGGGGAACGGCTTGCAGCAAAGTTTTCACTCCGCAGCCAAGTTCAGTCTTAATGGACATAAAAGTACTTCGAAACCGCCACAAGCCATATGCAAAACGTTGTGTTTCATGCTAAGAGAGACCGTGCAACGAAAGCCAACGCACATTTGGCACATTTGCAAGCCCAAACCCACAGCCTGATGCTTCAGCTTGCAGAAGAGCCAAATTTTTGCCAACGCTCGTTAAGACAATGATATGACT
>NZ_SMLW01000126.1 GCF_009711405.1 Fulvivirga kasyanovii
AGCGATCCAGGTTGAGCTTAAAGGCTTTACAGCCAAGCGCATACCTTTGGAGACACCAGCCAGCGTTCAGGTAAACCGGACAGTTCCAACTCAGTCAAAGCCGACAATGATCCCTTCACCGGAATCATCACCGTTGGAGTCAGCCGTATCGTCCTACCTTCTGGACAAGCTACGTAGCCGTACAGGCGGAGCCGTATCTCCCTCAGATATGGGCAGGAACTTTATGGACTTTGGGGTAGACTCCGCAGGCATCATCAGCCTGGCCCGGGAGTTGGGCGAAGAGCTTCAGATAGAAGTATACCCGACCCTGTTTTTTGAGTACCCTAACCTGGAAGAACTAAAGACATACCTGCTCACCGAGCATTCGAAAGAAGTGAACCATTACTTCAGCGAATCCCTGGCATCACCGTCATTATCTTCCAGACTATCGGTAGAACCATCATTACCTTCAGTGTCTAACGCTATACCAGAGGTAGCAAAACCTTCAGTAGAAGAGAAGTTCATAGCCACTGACCGAAGCAGTGAGCTTAGCGCAGTTCGCACTTCCAGTACCGATAAGCCAGACTATGATCCAATAGCGATTGTCGGTATCAGCGGGCGAATGCCAGGCTCTGGAGACCTGGAAGAGTTTTGGCACCACCTTGAGGATGGAACAGACCTGGTCACCGAGATTCCTTCGAGCCGCTGGCGCTGGGAAGATTACTATGGAGACAAGAACCAGGAAGAAGGGAAGACGAAAATAAAGTGGGGTGCCTTTATGAAAGACATCTCCGGTTTTGATCCGTTGTTTTTCGGTATCTCCCCCCGCGAGGCAGAGTTGATGGACCCCCAGCACCGACTGAGTCTGGAGTTGTCCTGGGAGGCCATAGAAGATGCCGGATATAAAGCGAGCGACCTGTCAGGCAGTTTTACAGGCGTATTTATCGGAGTAGCCGGTCTGGATTACAGCGAGATCGTAAATAACAGCGCCGTCAGCAGCCGGGCACAGTCCCTGACCGGGAATGCCCACAACATATTACCCTGCCGGATT
>NZ_SMLW01000479.1:0-12040 GCF_009711405.1 Fulvivirga kasyanovii
CCTATAATCCCCTCAAGGGGATAGTAGTGTCGCAGAAATATTGAAAATATTGATTCTTTAGTATTCACTTACTTACAATTGCTGTTTACAATTCACTGTTTACTGTTCACCGAACACCGGTCACCAAAAATCACTCATCCTTCAAAGTCTCCACGGGATTCACGAGGGCTGCTTTGATGGACTGATAGCTCACAGTGAGCCAGGAGATGATTAGTGCCGCTACTCCGGCAAGTACAAATACTGGCCAGCCGATACCTACTTTATATACAAATTGCTCAAGCCACTGCGTCATGGCGTACCAGGCCAGGGGCAGCGCCAGAAGGCATGAAATGAGTATAAGTTTTGAAAAGTTGCTATTGAGCATCAGCACAAGCTGGCTGATGGACGCTCCGAGTACTTTTCTGATGCCGATCTCTTTGCTGCGCTGATGAATGGTATATGCAGCCAGGCCAAACAGACCAATGGACGCTATGAACAGGGCGAAGCCTGAGAACACGGAAAATAAACTTCCCAGTGTCTCTTCTGACCTGTACATGTTTTCAAACTCTTCATCCAGGAAAGAGTATTCAAAAGGGTTGTCCCCGGCATATTTTTGCCATTTTTGTTCGGCCACTTTCAGCAGCTCCCCTACGTGCTGGCCCTTTGTTTTTAATGCCAACACCCTGCTGCTTCCCCACATGGTAGACTTGGTATGGAAAAATATAAATGGGTTGATGCCTGTCCTGAGTGACTGAAAATTAAAATCTTTAACCACGCCTATTACCTCCACCGGGCCTATTTCGTCGCCCATATATACAATACGTTGGCCGAGTACATTGTCTTTATTCCAGCCATAAAGGTGCATGGCTGTTTCGTTGATCAGCACAGCACGCATATCGGATGGCCTGTCTTCAGAAAATGGCCTGCCTGCAACCAGTTCAAGACCCATGGTCTCAAAAAAATGGTCATCAACTTTGAGTTGGGCTAAGGTGAGCCGGGTATTGTCACTTTCTTTGGTAAAAACCTCATCATAGGTACCCCTTCCCAGCATATCCATAGCTATAGAAGCGTTGATCACATTGTCATGCGCTGCCAGTTCGTTTCTGAACGATTCCAACTGGTCTCCCAGCTTGTGGGCATTATTGATCACCATGATATTTTCCTTATCAAAGCCGAGATGCTTTTCGCTGAAATAGTTGAGCTGCTGAAACACTACGACCGTACAAATGCCCAGAGCAATGGAAATGGTGAACTGGATGACTACCAGGGTATTTCTGAATCCACCACTGCGCATTCCCACACTTAACTTCCCTTTCAGTACATTGGCAGGCTTGAAAGCAGTAAGGTAAATTGCCGGATAGATGCCTGCCGCAAGTCCTAAAACCAGCGGAAGGGAGAATACAAAAACAAAGATCAGCGGATGAGACCAAAAGGACTGCAACTCCACATCCAAAAGCTGACCTATCGATATCCTGATGATCTCCATTAACCCCAGGCCTGCAATTGTGGCAATTGCGGATACCAGAATGGACTCCGTCAAAAACTGGATGATCAATTGCTTTCTGGAAGAACCTATCGCTTTTCTTACGCCAATTTCCTTGGCCCGCAGTGATGACCGTGCCGTGGAGAGGTTCATGAAGTTGATAGCCGCCAGCACCAGCACGAACACTGCCACACAGGCGAAGATGTAGATATACTTGATATCGCTTACCCTGCCCAGTCTGTTGCCTGCCTGTCCAGAATACAGGTTAATATCTTTTACAGGTTGCAGGTAGAAGGTCCAGTCCCCTTTACCTTCCATAAAATCATCGTAGTTCATATTGAACCGTTGCAGTGTAGCTGCTATGTGGGTACTGGCCAGATTTTTAAATTTATCTTCAAGCTTTGCAGGGTCAGTACCTTCCTGCAATTCAACATACGTGACCGCCTGAGTCCATATCCAGCTCCACTCAAACTGTTTGATGGCAGGGTTGGTGTAAATGGATAGCAGAAAATCGAAATTAAAATGGCTGTTTTCCGGCTGGGCGGCGATACCGGTCACTTCCAGAGGGGTCTTGCTTTCTCCTATGTAAAGCGTTTTACCCAATGCATTGCCCCTACCGAAATACTTTGTGGCAGCTTCTTCCGATATCACTACTTTATTTAAGCCCTGCAAGGCGGTTTTCGGATCGCCTTTAACCAGTTCAAATCCAAAGAATTCAAAGAAATTAGAATCCGCGGCCAATACGTTGGGCTCATTGAATACTTTTTCTGTCTGGTTGTTTTCTATAGCCCTAATGGTATAGGTACCCATGGTATTCACCCTGAGTGCAGACTTTACCTCCGGATACTCAGCTAACAGGGTCCCGGCCAACGGCAGCACTGAAGAGCCCATAACACCTCCCTGAGGATCCCAGATGTTGGTCTGATTAACACGGTATTTCTGCTCCACATTAGGGTGAAAATCATCATAACTCAGCTCATGGAGTATATAAAGGGAAATGATCAGGCTACAGGCTATCCCAATAGCCAAACCCAGTACATTGATTGCCGAGTAAAAGCTGTCTTTTATGAAATTCCTTATTGCTATGTTGAAGTAATTTTTTATCATTCTGGTTGCTGTTTGCTGGGTATTAGTTACTGGTTATTGGTTGGTCAAAACACCCCTATGATCCCCTCAAGGGGATAGTTGTGTCGTAGAAATATTTAAAATCACGATCCTTTAACACACCTTGTTTTACCGATTTCATTTTCACTGTTTACCGATTACTGCTTACTCGTTTACCGCTTACTGTTTTTTTACCCGTTCTCTGTTCACTTGCTACTACTTCGGTCTTCCGACTTACTGTCCACTATTCACTACTCAAAACACCCCTTTGATCCCCTCAAGGGGATAGTAGTGTCGTAGAAAATATTTAAATCCCAATTCTTAATACTCCTTGTTTTACCGATTTCATTTTCACTGTTTGCCGATTACTATTTACTCGTTCACTGATTACTGTTCACCGATCACCGAACACCGAACCTACTCATCCCTTAAAGCATCTACGGGGTTAGAGACTGCGGCTTTGTAGGACTGGTAGCCTATGGTGATGAAGGTGATAACACCGGAGATCACGATGGCCAGGGCGAAGAACCATATTTCTATGTCTATCTGATAGGCGAAGTCTGAGAGCCAGATGTTCATGGCGTACCAGGCGGCTGGTGTTGCCAGCACGAAGGCCATCAGTACGAGGATCATAAAGTCTTTGGAGAAGAGGGCGATGATACTGCCTACTCCGGCACCGAGCACTTTTCTTACACCTACTTCTTTTGTTCTCTGGTTTACAATGAAAGAGATCAAACCCAGCAGCCCAAGACATGAAATGAATATGGAAACCGATGAGAAAATCTTGAAAAGTGTAAAGGTGCGTTGCTCTTCCACATAAAAGTCTCTGACCTCGTCGTCAAGAAATTCGTATTCAAAGATGTTATCAGGGTATATATCTACGTAAACATCTTCCACATGGCTGATAGCCTCTTTCATGTTTGATGAGGTTATTTTTATACCGGCATTGTAGTAAAACATAGGCATGTGAATCATGATCGCAGGCATGATCTCTTCATGGAACGACCCGAGGTGGTAATCCTCCACAATACCTGCTATAGGTGCAGAAATATTGTTTATTCCTGTACTGATCAGCTCGCCAATGGCTTCTTCAGGATTGTTGAAGCCCAGCTTTCTGACTGCTGTCTCGTTGAGGATGTACACAATGTCCGCTTTATTGTTTTCGAGTATATCACTAAACCTTTTCTCTTCACCGGGGAGGAACCAGCGGCCATACTTCAATTTCAGGCCGTAAGTTTCGAGGTAATGATAATCTACCGGTTTGATCTGCACCCTGTATTCCTGGTCCCTGCCTTTGCTGCTCAGGTAGTAATGCGTACTAAAGACGTTGTTGGAAATAGGAGGCCCCAATGCAAAAGAAACATTCTCCACATAGGTATTGGCCATCAGCCTGTTCCTCAGGGTTTCCAGGGTTTCTTTATCATTTTTCTCCACACCTATGCTGATGATAGCATCCTTGTCAAACCCAAGCGGCTTGGAGGTGAAGTAATCCATCTGACTGGCTATAACAATGGTAGAGATGATCAAAACCTGTGAGATGAAGAACTGGACAATGATGAGTCCCTTCCTCAGGAAAAGCGAGGTTTTGCTTTGCGTATGGATATTGTTTTTCAATGCCTTTACCGGATTGTATCCTGAGAGTACAACGGCTGGGTAAAGACCGGAAAGGAGCGCCACAACCACAATTACCACCATTACAAAAACGATGATCTCAGGATTGCCGAAGGGGTTCATTTCGAGCTCTTTCTCAAAAAACTGGTTAAACATGATCACCATTCGCTCAGCTATACCCACGGCCAGCAGGCCGGAGAGCAGGGTCACTATGAAAGTATCTGCCAGGTACTGCCTTACAAGCTGTGAACGTCCGGCCCCCAGCGCCTTTCTTACCCCTACTTCTTTGGACTTCCTGACGGCCAGGGCTGTAGACAGGTTGATGAAATTCACACATGCAATAAGTAATATGAACAAGCCAATGGTGCCCAAAGCCCAGAGGGATGTAGGATTAACAGAGGAAGGGCTTCCTACTTTTTGGTTAAAATGAATATCTAATAACGGCTGTAACAGAAAACGCCGCGACACCTGATCTCTTTCCTGAAAATGTTTTTTAACTACATTTTTGAATTGCGCATGCACCTGCCCTACTGTAGCTTCAGGCTTTAACTTCACAAATGCATAGCCTTCCGCTGTCATTTCCCACGAGGTAATATCAAACATGTCAAAGCCCATGTAATCCGTTGAAAAGGTCGGGTAAGATACCAGCATGTCAAACCTCAGGTGAGATGCCGGTGGGGTATCTTCCATTACGCCTGCTACCTCCACTTCTATTTTATTGCGCAACCTGATCTTTTCACCGATCGGGTTCTGATCGCCAAAAAACTTTGCTGCCAACGATTTTGTAAGGAAAGCTTTATTAGGTTCTCCCAGGTCTTTTGCAGGATTACCGGATATGACCTCAAAACTGAAAACTTTAAAAAAACCGGAATCAGCAAACAGCACGTGGTCTACTACAAACTTCTCATTACCGATCACAGCAAGGGGACGGTCATCGCTATGGTAAAGTGTAGAGGCTTCAAACTCGGTAAAATCATTCTTCAGTGCACCGATCATCGGGTAAGGTACGCCTTTATCTGTATCTACTCCCGTAGCACTTTCCGACTCCCGGATCACCCTGTAAATACGGTCAGCATCCTTATGGAACTTGTCAAAGCTCAACTCCTGATTGATATACACAAAAATGATCAGGCTGGCGGTAATACCTATGGTAAGCCCTATGATGTTGATCAATGAATACCACTTGTTCTTTTGCAGGTTTCTGATGGTGATACGTAAATAATTTTTCAGCATAACTTATAAATTCCTCTGGTTCTGATCTTACCGAACGATAGCCAAAATCAATGCCACCACACAAATTACCCATTTTTGAGCAATTTGAAGCCATGCTCAAAATTAAATGTATCGGAAACGATACACCTGTACGTTTGTTTATGATACAGTTTTGTAGATTTGTAGTCTTAAGAATTGAGTATTGAGTAAACCGCCACCCCTCAATACTCAATACTAAAATCTAAATACTAATCAATGAAGGTACCTGCCAATATACTTATTGTGGATGATGACCGGGATGTGCTTGAAACTGCACGGATGTTTCTCAAGCAGGAGTTCTCTTCTGTAGATATTGAGGAAGATCCTTCTAAAATACCCGGTTATTTTGAGATCAAGGATTATGATGTTATCCTGCTCGACATGAATTTTAAAAAGGGTATGAATGATGGTGAAGAGGGTTTTTACTGGCTGGGTGAGATCCTCAAAATTGATCCGCAGGCGATTGTAATCCTGATCACCGCTTATGGCGAAGTGGATGTGGCCGTAAAGGCAATGAAAGAAGGGGCAACGGATTTTGTGCTTAAACCCTGGAAGAACCAAAAGCTGCTGGGCACTATACTTTCGGCATTGCAGCTTAGGAAGTCGAAGAAAGAGGTGGTACGCCTAAAGGAAACACAGAATACGCTAAACAGGGACAAGCCTCACAATTTCAATGATTTTATCGGTGAGTCCCCGGCCATACAGCGGGTGAAGGAACTGATCACTAAAGTGGCTAAAACCGATGCAGATGTATTGATTTTAGGTGAGAATGGCACCGGAAAGGAGCTTGTAGCGCGGGCTATCCACAATCTTTCACTGCGAAAGGATGAGATCTTTATCAGTGTTGATCTCGGTGCTATCAGCGAAACGCTTTTTGAAAGTGAGCTTTTCGGGCATGTGAAAGGGGCATTTACAGACGCCAAACAGGACAAGCCGGGCAGGTTTGAGCTGGCCAATGAAGGCACTATATTCCTCGATGAAATTGGCAACCTCTCGCTGCCACTACAAGCCAAGTTGCTCACTGTATTGCAAAGCCGCAAGATCAGAAGGGTGGGTGCCAACCGTGAAATTGATGTAGATTTCAGGCTGGTCTGTGCTACAAATATGCCGCTGAGCGAGATGGTGTACGAGCAGAAATTCAGACAGGACCTGCTATACCGTATCAATACAGTCGAAATCAGGATACCTTCCTTGCGTGAACGCATCGAAGATATTCCCTTGCTGGTGGATCACTTCCTGGGTATTTATTCCCGAAAGTACCATAAGCAGAACTTGTCCATCAATAAGCATACTGTGGAGAAACTCAAAAATTACCACTGGCCGGGCAATATCAGGGAGCTGCAGCATGCCGTGGAACGTGCCGTGATCCTCAGCGAAGGGGAGACTATCAGTTCGGTAGAGTCATTCATCAGCCCAACCACTTCCATCCACCGGGTACCTTCCCAGGCCAAAACTCTGGATGAAATGGAGCGTGATTTCATTTTGCAGTCACTTGAAGAAAATAATGGCAATGTAACACAAACGGCTAAAAGCCTTGGACTGACCCGAACGGCGCTGTATCGGCGTATGAACAAACATGGAATTTAGAAAATCATTTTGTTTATTAGAAGAAGTGGCAATGGTCTTTATTGATCGGATTGTTCATTGCCACTCTAGCTATTAACTCGTATTTCACGAGCATCCATGTCAAAATACGATTTCTAATAATCAAGATAAAGTACAATTATATAGGGTTGGTCATCAAGTCAGGCAAATGAACATGCCAATCCCTTCAATTCACATTATTATGCCCGTTACAGGTCATTTTCCATCCTGCCACTTACTTGTTTGAACATGATTCGGCCTGTCCAATATCTTACCTCATACTAAAATAACCCAAATATCAGCAACTAACCTACCATGTAAGTTTCCTGCCTTGTTTCAATTGTATTCCGGCCGCTTCTCCCATACATTTAGGCCAACCTAAAACCAAAAACCAATTTTATTATGAAAAATCGTAAACCCATTATGGCATGGATCGTATTTCTATGCCTCATGAACTATTCTGTATGGTCTCAGGACCAGGAGATGAGCAAGCAGGAATCATTTTATGCCACAGTGACCACCGAAGATGCCCGTGAGCTACAAAAACTCTATCCGGGAGAAGTGGTGATCCACGAAAGTGCCGACGGTGTAAGTGCCGTAAAAATGACCGTAAATGCGGCTGACCACCTTCACCATAATGTACTGACACACGGCCCCGGTTATGTGTATATGCCATCGCTGGAAAAAGCCAGGGAGTCAATTAAAGAAGCCAAGGCTAAAAAGGCAGCCAAACAGGCCCAGCAGCTTGCCATTAATTATACTATTGACCAGGACGTTTATGTAAACCAAAGTCTGAACCTGGTAGATAATTATGAGATTGAGAACACCACACAAATGCTGGTGGGCTATGGCACCCGCTACCACACTTACAGCTCTGCCACGCAATCGGTGGTGGACATCAAGGCCAAGTGGGACAACATGGCGGCCGGCAGAAGCGATATCTCCACCAGGCTCGTCAATCACTCCTCCACCAACATGCCTTCGGCAGTGCTGACTATTCAGGGCACTACTTACCCTGATGAGTATGTTATTATTGGTGGGCATATTGATTCTACCAACCCCAGGAACAATGCCAATGCTCCTGGTGCTGATGATGATGCCTCCGGAATTGCCACCATTACTGAGGCCGCACGCGTGCTGATTGAGATGGACTTCCGCCCGCAAAGGACTATCGAGATCATGGCTTATGCAGCAGAAGAGGTAGGCCTGAGAGGGTCGGGAGAAATTGCCGAAGACTATGCAAACAACAATGTAAATGTAATCGGGTATGCACAGTTTGATATGACCAACTACAAAGGGTCGACCTATGATGTGTATCTGATCGAGGACCAGTACACTACGCCGGTGCTTAACAATTTTATGAAGCAATTGATGGATCATTATAATTCATCAGGCACCCATCAACTTACCTACTCCTCTACCCAGTGCAATTACGGGTGCTCTGACCATGCCAGTTGGGAATCTGAAGGCTACAATGCCACTTTCCCTTTTGAAGCCAGTTTCAGCGGCAGCAATCCATACATCCACACTTCTTCGGACACTTATAACCAGGCACCACTGCCCAATTCGGTACACGCTGCCAAGTTTGCCAAGCTGGCGCTGGAATTTCTGATTGAAACCGCAAAAGCGGATGGCGGTACAAACCCTACCTGCAATGTACCTTCAGGTCTTTCTTCTTCCAGTATCACTACGTCATCTGCCACGGTATCTTGGAGTTCAGCTTCCGGTGCTGCCAGCTACGGCATCCGGTATCGTATCGCAGGAGGCTCCTGGGTATCAACCACCAGCAGTTCCACGTCAAAATCACTGAGTGGCCTGACTGCCGACACTAATTACGAGTTTCAGGTGAAGTCTATCTGCTCAGGACAGGAGTCTGACTATTCCTCCAGTGCCACTTTCCGCACTTTGAGCAACAACCCTGTAAGCTATTGCTCCTCTTCTGGTAATGATGTCAGCTATGAGTGGATAGCAAATGTAACGGTAGGCAGCCTTAACAACAGTTCTTCATCTGACGGTGGCTATGCTGACAATACCAGCCAGTCCGTTTCACTTACGGCAGGCAACACCTACAGCGTTAGCCTGACGCCCGGCTTCATGTATTCCAGCTACAGCGAAGTATGGAGAGTATGGATCGACTACAACCACGACGGCGACTTTACGGACTCGGGAGAGCAGGTCTACAGTGGTACCAGTTCATCCACTTCCTCCGGCTCGTTTACCGTGCCTTCCGGAGCCTCATCGGTCACTACCCGCATGAGGGTTAGTATGCGCTACAGAAATGCACCTTCAAGCTGCGGAAGTTTTGACTATGGCGAGGTGGAAGATTATACGGTAAGCATCAATGGTTCCTCACTGGCCGCAAAAGGTGACGCCGAAACAGCCAGGGAAGCAGCGGGCATGAAGATATTTCCCAACCCTGCCAATACGGAGACTATAGCGCTGACCATTGAGGACGGCTTTGAGGATAAAGGGCTGGTAAGAATAATGACCCTTGATGGCAAGACGCTGGAAACCAAAACGATTCTAGAACCTCGCGTGGAAGTAGATATCAGCAGACTGCCTGCCGGTCACACTTACATTCTGGTATTTGAATCAGGTGATATTAAAAAGACACAGAGTTTTATAAAGCAGTAGTAGTAAACGGTGCCGGCAGAAAAAGCTTCATTTAGGGGGAAGCAAGGTTCCTGCATGGCACCTAGAGTGAAAACCACCTCAGGTTTGGGGTGGTTTTTTCTTTTAATAGAATGATGGCCGGGTTGATAAAAAACTCACTTCAGATCAATACGAATCCATTAAAACTTACCTTACCCGTACCAACCCGATATCACCGTTTGACATTCTGGCTACGGTATTCACTTCCAACTTCAATGAATCCGGGATGCTATTGATCAATCGGTCAATGTATTCTCGCGGAACACTTTTATCTATATGAAAATTTATACCAGCAAACGGCTGGTCGATGCACATATCATAGGTTTGCTTAGCCAATTGTGGTAAGTCCATAAACTTTATCATCACATCATTTACCTGAATAAACATTGAATCGGGATAAGCTGACGCTAAACTATCATAAAAAAAGCCTTCACCTGTTTTAAGAGGCCCTACAAAAACGTTAGCCCCACAACTGTTAGGAACTGCTTTCTCAAATTCATAGGCATCATCATTAATATGAAGATCTACTTCCACAAAAGGACGGGCATAACGGTGCTTATAAATACAGGTTTGAATATCAGCTTTTATATATTCAATAACTACGGTATCCAAACTTAACAAAAGCCGATCGCCCCTCAATTCAAATGCACTTGTATAAAAAAAATCATCAAATGGCAGTACATTTAATGTATCATAAGCTCTGGGTAACGTATAACCATAACCCTCTAATTCATAATAATTAGCGGATGAGACAGTATCATTAATGTCTATGGTATTAAAAAAACCATTATCAGAATTCAAATGCCAATGTCCAATTAAGCTCTCCTCCTTTTGAGCGCAGCTCGATTGTAACAGAGTTATAAGTGACAAAAGTATAATGGCACGCCATCTCATCATTCAGCAAATAATTTAAGCCAGTTCCATATCTTTCTTAGATTTTCTATACAGATAGGTATTAAAAATATTCCTCTTGGCAAAGCGATAAGGGTTATCACAATTAACCATTTTGGTAACTACCTTTTTGTTGACCCCAAAGTACTCATAGGTGGTGCCATCAAGAAATGAGATTTCGAGCAGCAATCCTTTATGCTTAAAGTCCGCTATGCCTGATGTGCTTGTGGTTATGCGGTATTCTTCCAGGTTAGCCTCTTTTGTTTCCGGAGCTATACTCACCAAAAAATGATATCCATCGATGATCTTCAGGCTTCTTTCCTCTGCAACAGCCTTTTCTGCTTCGTCTTGAAATTTATCTGGGTGCCACTCTTTTACAAGGTTCCTGTATATGGTTTTTAATTGCTTAAGATCAGCATTGGCATCAACATTAAACAACTTCCGGTATTCATTTATGCGCTTCATTGCGATAGGGGTAAAATTAAGCCGCAAAGCTACTGGTAAATTCACCCGAAATAATCGAATGGAGTATGGTTTATTTTCAGATGATCGTGAAAGGGCTAACCGTCCCTTTACATTCCGGTTTCAAAACCATCAATACTTACACTGTTCTTTTCCTTCCAGTAGTTCTGTATCCGCTCCTCCCCTTGCTTTTCAGCCCATGATTTCAACTGCGTTCTTTCTTCTTTAAAATCCATGAAAGGAACTGCAAAACCACATGAGGTCTGCACGAGGTCGATATCCATGACTATGATTTGGCGCGCCCCGATGATTTTAGGAAATTGCCCGATATGCTCCCGGTAAGTTTTATCATCCTGGTGAAAGATCCGGGCTGTACCATAAAGTCTCAGGATCAGAGGCTTGCCTTCAAAGGCACAAAACATAATGGTCATCCGGTTATTTTTCAAAAGGTGGGCTGCCGTTTCGTTGCCGCTGCCGGTGAGATTAAGCCAGACGATCTTATTTGACCCGATTACGCGAAAGGTATCCATACCCTTGGGTGAGATGTTTACCCGCCCCTCTTCTGCGGCTGTACCTACAAAAAACATTTTCTGATTACCGATGAACTCTTGCAGTTCAGGAGTGATTTTGTCAAGTTTTTTACCCATGTGACTCTGGTTTTTAATTAGTTGTAACGAGGGTAGTTTGGAAATGGTTGAGGTGATCCGGGGTGACGCTACAGTGTGAGAGTGATTTGTGGGGTGTGTGGTCTCCCCCGGCGGTGGGCTGCCCTGCCCCCACTCCCGTCATTCCAGAATTTTCTTGATAAAATGTGATTTCATGACCGCGCTTTAAGAAAATATCTGGAATCTCCCTGATCGTGGCAGTGCCTAAACCTTCTGTAGCACATTTAATCAGGGGATTCCAAAACTCCGCTACGCTGCGTTTGGAATGACGTGGTATAGGTTAGGGGCTGGATTTTCTTGCCAGTGTATTACCTCACCTGGCTACGGACTGTAGGTTAGTTTTGGCCGGAATGCCCTC
>NZ_SMLW01000479.1:12050-12316 GCF_009711405.1 Fulvivirga kasyanovii
AATGCGGCCCAATGCGGAGATGGAGTTTTGACTTTGTTAATTGTTCGGTTGATTTTAAGGTATGAAATTTATTACACTCAAAAAATGGCACTGACAATGTTCAGATGCCGTCATTCCAGAATTTTCGTGATAAAATGTGATTTTATGACCACACTTAAAGAAAATATCTGGAATCTCCCGGATCGTAGCAGTACCTAAACCTTCTGTAGCGCATTTAATCAGGGATTCTAAAGCTACGCTACGCTGCGTTTGGAATGACGTGGTAT
>NZ_SMLW01000479.1:12326-13031 GCF_009711405.1 Fulvivirga kasyanovii
GGAGATTTGAGTTTGCTATTGTTCGGTTGATACAACATTTAAATCCAAAGAAAACTGGTACCTGTTAAACGAGTCAGGATTGTACTGGACTTTAGCTACAATTTGTACCTTCTTTTTACTTTCAACATCCAGCCATACCCAATCATTGGGTATTTCACTTAGGACTTGATCCACCTGATCCTTAAATGCCTCATCTCCATATGCACTAATATAGTTATATGCACCATTTTGGTCTACTTCATAAACCACTTCCGATGTCTTAGTTATAGGAGATTTCATTTTTATCTCAAACTGAAGTGTATTATAGCAGTTATAAAACCTTTCCGGCCCTCCCAAGAACACCAAAAAATCATTACCCTCCTCTCTCAAACGGTTTAGAACAAACTCCTTGGAGGAATGATCAAACTGATGAATCAAATACCCTGATCTCGAATAATAACTCCACTCACCTACTTTTTTGTCTTCGTTGTATTCACCTGAGCATAAGATTTGCTGACCTGTAGAGTCAAACTCTACAACAAACCCATGCTTATTACTGATCACAGAAGTTACCTTATCAGCCCCTAATAAAGTTTGTAAGCTTTTACCGTTACTTACTCCGGGGTAATAATACCTCCACTCTCCTTCTCTCTTCCCATTGATATACTCACCAGCTGATTTCAGGAAATTGCTTGGGTGTGAATAATAAAAGCTAAGCCAGTCGCC
>NZ_SMLW01000098.1 GCF_009711405.1 Fulvivirga kasyanovii
TATTGGCAGTTTACAGGGCATACAATTTGCCCGATAATGGTTTAGACATATTCAGACAAGGATGGAGAAAAAAATTACACATTGGTACGACACCGAGTCGAAAATATTTTACAAGTACTTTTACGGAAACATTGAATATAGTGATCTGATAAATGACTGGATCAAACTTATAGAAGACAAGAAAATACCCCAGGGAGTCAAAAAGTTTATACTCGATTATAGAAAAGGCAACTTACTTACACCTCCCCAAATGGCCATGGAGATAGCCAATTTCTATAAAGAAAACGCTTCCTGGTTCCTCCATGCAAAAATAGCGCTGATCATGCAGAAACCTGAGCAGGTCGTAATCCCGATACTGGCTAATGAAGAATGTATGGATATGCTCGAATTCAGGCCATTTTATACTATGGAAGCTGCTTTTAGTTGGGTGAACGAATAGTGCTTGCCCTGGCTCTATTTATAAACCCTGCCCTTAAAAGCTACATTTAGTGAATTCTTGTTCTTTCAGGATTTTCCCCTTGAAACTCTTTAACAGGTATAACTATACAATGATTCTTCAAAATTGTTCTCGAGTACCAAAAATCTAATTTCCACTTTCATCCTAAATTGAATATATCAGTTAGTTAGCCTGTCGGTAAAGCTTTACTATCAATGAATAAATCTAATCGATTCATTAAAAA
>NZ_SMLW01000186.1:0-502 GCF_009711405.1 Fulvivirga kasyanovii
ACCTGACTGACAATGAACTACAGTTATTTTTATCAGATGTTGGTTCAAGTCAAAATTATTACCCACTAATTAATCTTACATATGAGACCCCTGCCTTGAATATCTACTTTATTGCATGTAATAAGGGAAAGGAGCAAGGTTTATACTTGGTATCATTTAAGGATAAGCGCAAAGTTCAAGCAATAAACCTATCTCATGAGTGCCCCTTGGGCAGCTTGAAAGATTTAGGAAGCATAATCGTTCTAGATGAAAGGGTTACTAAAGGAGAGGATTACAGTTTTAATGTTTTTCCTGACAACTACAGCCACACAAACGAATATTATAGTATTGAAGTATCGCTGAATGGAGCAATTGAAGTGGAAAAAGTAATAGTCCCTGAAGGGGAGGCTCCATAAGCTACGGCTATCTTTTAACAAGCATAAACGGCGGCGACATATGCAATAAACCAAAATTTTGATGAATAACTTAATATGGCTACTAGTCGGTTTACTATTCGTTTTAA
>NZ_SMLW01000186.1:691-1715 GCF_009711405.1 Fulvivirga kasyanovii
TGTAAACCAAAAGAAAACAAGGAAATGCTAAAGGAAAATATAGTAGAATTTGACACTCTGGTTATAAAAGAGACTACGAGTGGAAATGGTCTTTTTTTGTGGGATATTCCTAATTACCAAAACATGCTAAAAGGAGATATTGCAGAGTTGGATAAGGCAACGGCTGAAAAAATCCTTTACAACTATTCAGACCAGAGTCAGTATTTCCCGCTAATAGCGCTTAAATATGAAACACCGGACATCTTGATACTTTTTACCTTGCAAAATGGAATATCAAAAGGTTTCATAATGTCAACATTTAAAGGGAACAAGAAAGTAGATGAATTGAATTTATGGGAGCTCAGTGGGGTCAACGACTTTAAAGAGCTAGCTGAAAAAATGACATTAGACCATGGGGTCAGCAAAGGCGAGAAATACTACTTCCATGTCTTCAGTAATAACTATTATGAAGGATATTATTTTGTCAATGTTTTACTTAACGGAGAAATAGATGTTGAAAAAATTGAACTTAAGGAAGGAGATATCCCATAAGCATCCCTCAACTCCTGACAAAGCAATCCACCTCTACAAATCATAAAGCATAGGCCAACTACTCCGTAATACCCCAGATAGAAAGGGGAAAGACAAAATATTCGAGAAAGTTGGTATGTACGCGGCCTACGTGTCTGGCATAGCTCTTTAGGCTAATGACCATATCGAGTTTGAAATTTTCGTCAAGCTTGTCCAGAATGGCATAAACACTTTCAGCTTCCTCCTGCAAGGCCTCCTGTTGCTCTTCGGTGATGGGTGAATATTTATCAATTAATCGTTCCAGGTCACGCTGAAATACCTTCTCCACTTCTCTGTAATAGGGTTGTAAGGTGGGTGGCGCCGTAAATGTCCGCAAATGGGAAAGTTCAATAGCCTCTGCCTTTTCTGATTTGGTGATGGGGCCGTCAGTGCTGGCTGCCAGGAGTGAAAACAATGCAGGAGCCTTCAATAAAAGTTCTCTATCTTCTTCGGACAATTTATTCAGTTGATCTTT
>NZ_SMLW01000049.1 GCF_009711405.1 Fulvivirga kasyanovii
GTTAAGGATAGGATAACCTCCCTTTCCAAGCCCTATGTGAGGCCAATTGTCCGGGGCAAAGAAACTAAGCGCGTAGAGTTTGGAATGAAGGTGCACATGTTGCAGGTAGATGGTATCTGCATCATTGACAAAATGGACTTTAGCGCGTTTAACGAATCCACCAGATTGAAAATCAGCACATTAAAGCATCAATCACTATTTGGGGAGTTATACCAATTGGGGGCGGATCGTATCTATGCCACCAATGCTAACAGAAGGTACGTCACTGCAAAAAAGATCTTTACCTGCTTTCCCCGCAAAGGCCCAAAGAAGGACACCCCTGCAGAGAAGAAATTGAAG
>NZ_SMLW01000616.1 GCF_009711405.1 Fulvivirga kasyanovii
GCAAACGTTTTTGTTCAAGCGACACTTATCACTTTGCCCTTAAAGAAGACTTTCAATTTGCACTCTCGTGCGTTGATTTCTATTGGACTGAAGATACAGAGGATGAATTAAAGCAAAGAAAGCAAAATTTTAATACTAACTTTCTTGATAAATATGAGTATGGAGCCAGTTTTTTAACGGTTTCCTACTGATAGACTTAGCAGTCAAAATAAGCTTGCTATTAAGTTAATGTAATATTTTATTAAGGTTCTGATTAAGCATGAAGTTGTTGATACCCATAGTACTTCTTTCCTCTTATATGACATGCTCCGCTCAAAATACAAGTGACCTGTACATGCATGTTGATTCACTTATACACAATGAAATCCAATATGTATATGATTCAACCACAGATAAACAGCTTGAATATAAATGGGATTCGACTAAAGTTGCCAGGGCTCATTTTTCTTCTTTTTCGCCCAACCCTTCACCCCTAATAATTTTGGATGGACTAAAAACGGATCGATCCGAACTAAATAAATATACTCTCGATCAAGTTTCCAGCATCGTGTGTTACAAAAAGCGGGATATAAAGATGCAAGCGCTTTATGGGACATCATCGAAGAATGGAGTCGTATTGATAGTGACGAAAAGGTTTAAGAGGACGATTAAATGATAAATTTTGAATGACTTTATGAGTTTTGGGAATTGAAATACCAGCGTAACAACCAAAAAAATCAAATTTTCCCTTGGATTCATCAATAAAATCATAATACCTTTGCATTCTCATCCTTAATCAAGAAAGGAGGCATTATGTTGGTGCAATATTATCATATCGAACTATAGACCGGATTAAGTAACAAAAGCTTACTGAATAAGATATATCCGGTCCTGATGGAAAAACCATCAGGACTTTTTTTATACCTAAAATTTCCGGTCGCCAATCTCAATTAAATTATTTCAGAAATGTGCTGGCACCGCTGTGCCCTCACTTTTCTATTCGTTTATCAAAACGCTTTATGGGCAAGAGTAAACTAAAGGGTAAAGACCTTAGGAAAATTAATTATTCAAATAATCAGGCCATTAGTTTGGCTATTGATATCATTTCAAAACATTATAAACATTCCTTGAAAGAGGAGCAATTAGCATTATTACATGATGTAAAACAACACTATACAGACTATCTGGACCACGAGCATTGGAGCGTATTGGCCCGGGAGTTTCAACCTGTGGAAGTGCTGAAGGAGAAATCTGAAATACCACTGCTTAAAGACAGTGGTCAGTTTCATGTATTTGGCCGAAAGCATATTACCAGCAATGCCTATCAGCAAATGGAACTGGCCATGAGGCTGCCCATTGCCAGAAAAGGAGCCATGATGCCTGATGCACATCAGGGCTATGGTCTGCCTATCGGCGGAGTACTGGCTACTGAAAATGCAGTGATACCTTACGGTGTAGGCCTGGACATAGGCTGTAGAATGAGTCTCAGTATCTATGATCTGAACTCAAGATATCTGCAAAAACATGCTTATCAGTTCAAATCAGCGCTGAAAGAGAGAACCAATTTTGGTACAGGAGGTGAGCTGGGTATTGCTCAGGAGCATGAAATACTGGATCGTGCAGAGTTTGGAGCAACCAGTCTTTTGAAGCAGTTGCATGGGAAAGCCGTTAAACAGTTGGGTACTTCAGGTTCAGGGAATCATTTTGTGGAATTCGGACTAGTCAGTTTGAAGGATGACAATGGACTGGGTTTGCCTGCAGGAGAGTATATAGGTTTGTTGTCACACTCCGGTTCTCGTGGTCTGGGAGCTTCCATAGCTAAGCATTATATGGGCATTGCTATGGAGAAGTGCCTGCTGCCAAAAAGTGCGAGACACCTGGCCTGGCTCGATCTGTCGACAGAAGAAGGGCAGGAGTACTGGCTATCTATGAACCTCGCAGGAGATTATGCCAAGGCATGCCATGATCAGATACATTACCATTTAAGTAAGTATTTGGGCATTAAGCCAGTGGTCAACATTGAAAACCATCACAATTTCGCATGGAGGGAAAAGCAGGTGGACGGTGAAGAACTGATTGTTCACCGAAAAGGAGCAACTCCTGCCAGCGAAGGTGAGTTGGGGATCATACCCGGCTCGATGACAGCACCGGGCTTTATCGTTAGAGGGAAAGGCTATGAGGGTGCTTTGCAAAGCGCATCACATGGCGCAGGAAGGAAGATGTCGCGACAGGCAGCGAGAGAGTCTATTTCCGGCAGCGCTATGAAAAAGTTACTCAGTGAGCACAAAGTTACGCTCATTGGAGGCGGTACGGATGAGGCTCCCATAGCCTATAAAAACATCGAGGAGGTGATGAAAAGCCAGAAAGACCTGGTGGAGGTTATCGGCCAGTTTTTGCCAAAAATTGTGAGGATGGACAAAAATTAACATTATGAGTTTAAAAACAGACAATATATACATGCAGATATCTGCCGGCAGAGGGCCGGCAGAATGTGCCTGGGTGGTAGCCCAGTTACTCAAATACATACTTTCAGACTTCAAGATTGCCGGTTTGGTTTGTAAAACTTTAAGCAGGAGTCCTGGCTCAGAGCCCGGTACGCTCAACTCGTGCCTGATCCAGATTAGTGGCCGGGAGGCCAGGAAAAGGGCAGAGGAGTGGGAGGGCACCGTACAATGGATAGGCAAGAGCCCTTACCGGAAATTTCATAAAAGAAAGAACTGGTTTGTGGGCATTAGTTTATTTGTGGAGGCTGAACACCAGGACTACAAAGAATCAGACCTGGTCTTCAATACGTACCGGGCATCAGGTCCGGGAGGTCAGCATCGCAACAAAGTGGAAACAGCGGTGAGAGTAACCCACAAGCCGTCCGGCATAACCACAACGGCCAGTGATTCAAAATCTCAGTTGCAAAATAAAAAGGCAGCTATAGAGAAAATAAAACTGGCCCTGAGCCAGCTCGATATCGATAAGATACAGGAGCGAATAGATGAACAATGGCGGGAGCATTTGTCTCTACAGCGAGGGAATCCGGTTAAGGTTTTTGAAGGGATGAAGTTTGTGGAGAGGGGTTGATTTTTGGAAAGAAGCCGGTCAGGAGTTGATCGGTTTTTTATTTATTATTTGTGTTTATATGCTACCTTGTATAACCTAGTTCTTGGTTATGCGTATATGTATTTTGAAAATCAAAAACTCAAACAAAATACAACATGAAATCAACATTACTTTTTGTAGCATTTTTTGCTCTGCTGTGCTCCTGCGGGAAACCAGAAGGCACCAGTCAAACTCGGGAAAATGATCAAAACACACTCAAACTGGATAGTTTGTTTGATTTGCTTTATGAAAATGATAAGTTCATGGGCAGTGCCTCTATACAGCACCATGGAGTTAATGTCTATTCCAAAGTCATCGGGTTTGATGATATAGAGCTTCAAAAAGCCTCTGGTGCCAAAACAAAATATCGGGTTGGCTCTATATCCAAAATGTTTACGGCTACTCTGGTTTTTAAAGCCATTGAAGAAAACAAATTGAACCTTGATCAGACCATTGAGGTGTACTTCCCAACCATTGAAAATTCCGAGCTTATTACCGTAGGTAATTTGTTAAATCATAGAAGTGGTATCCATAGCTTTACTAAAGACTCATTGTTCTTGGCCTACCGTACACAGTACAAATCTCCTCAGGAGATGGTTGAAATCATAGCTGCCTATGAGAGTGACTTTATTCCGGATAGTAAAGCCGCCTACAGTAACTCTAATTATTTATTGCTCTCGGTAATGCTTGAGAAGATCTATAATTCAACCTTTAAAGATTTGATAGAAGAGAAGATCTGTCTTCCTCTTGGTCTGAAAGATACCTATTATGGAGGTAAGACCAATCTGAATGATAATGAGAGCAGCTCTTACACTTATTCAACTCAATGGGTCAAAGAAACAGAGACGGACATGTCTATTCCTTTAGGTGCAGGAGCAATGGTATCTACCCCTGATGATTTAAATCGATTTATGGAGGCTCTGTTTGGCGGAAGGCTGGTGTCAAAACAAAGCTTAGCCATGATGACAACAATTCAGGATACCTACGGCATGGGTATTCTGCTATTTGATTATGGTGATAGATCGGCATTTGGGCATGGAGGAAACCTGGATGGATTTAATGCCATAACCATTTATTTTCCTAAAGAGGAATTGGCTATCGCTGTGGCCGCCAATGCACTAAATTATAACATGAATAGCCTTGTGCAGGATGTTGTGAAATGCTACTTTAATGAATCCTTTACATTGCCTGATTTTGGAGTTGCGGAGATTTCGTCAGAAGATCTGGAAAAGTATATCGGTATTTACACTTCAGAAGAATTACCGGGTAAATTTAAGGTGACAAAAACGGACAACGTGTTGCACATACAACTGGAAGAAGGTCCAAATGATCCATTGCTGTATAAGGGAAGTCATCGATTTATCAATGAGGAGATAGGTGTGGAGTTTGTTTTTAAGCCTGAACGGAACGAGTTGGGATTAGTACAAAGCGGAGTGAAGGACACCTATGTGTTTACAAAAGAGTAGCAAAATGTACAGCGTACAGATATTTCTTTGGTTTTGGGAAAGCCGTTTTGAATATGCAAATTCAGGGTGGTGAAAAAGTAAATCTCTGTTAGTGGTCATTATGACAAAGTCGGTGTTGATAAAACTGAATTCTTTGCATAGGATATCCATTTATCCTAATCCAGATTTATAGCTTTCAAGATGGAGCAGCGAATGCAGGGCTATTTGGAATCCCTGTAATCTTAATTCCTCTGATCCTTTTTGTGCAACTTTTATCTAACATGTTATTCTATGAATGAGAAATAATCGTGTTACGCACCTACAAAAAAAGCCCACCTTCTCAGGCGGGCCTTCAACACTAACATCACTGTACTATACAGAGAATTATACTTAATCTTTAACTCCGAATTTTGCCAGTATATCGCTCATCAGGCACCATTTGGTGAAGGATGACTGCAATAAGTTGGCTCCGACAAATGCCGTGAACCAGAGCCAGTTTTGGTTTACATAGATGGAGAGAAGCAGGCTTATTAATATAAACATCCCTGCCACTGCGTGTACTATCCTTGTTCTCATTTTATTTAGATTTTAAATACTCTTTTTTACTTCCAAAAGCACCGCATGTACATGCGATTCAGTGTCCTGATCTTTATTGAAGCTGTCAATAGCGTTCAAGACTTCATCTACTCCCTGGCTGCCGATAAAAGCATAGAAGAGTACTGAGCGGTGTTCGTTGTGATCAGAGGCGAACCAGTTGGCTTCCCTCGACTCTTCCTGTAGCTCTTTATAGCCGTTCACATCCATGTGCGAAAACACTTTCACCCCATGCTTTTTGAGCAGTTTTTTGATGTCTTCTTCGTAAGACTGAACTGCGGTTATAATTAGTAATTCCATAATCTTGCCTTTAATTATTTAGAACTTACCGGTTGCTTCTCCCACTTTTTCCTTTCCGTCATGTAGTAGATCAGTGGTACTACTACCAGCGTGAGCATGGTTGATACTATAGCTCCGGCTACCAGTGATATCGCCAGCCCCTGGAAAATAGGATCAAACAATATGATAGAAGCACCGATCACCACGGCTCCCGTTGTGAGGAGGATGGGGGTAGTTCGCACGGCTCCGGCTTCGATGATGGCTGTTTTAAGATCAACCCCATCTTTAAGCCTGATCTCAATAAAGTCGATGAGCAAAACGGAGTTTCTCACCATTACCCCGGCCAGGGCGATCATACCGATGAATGAGGTGGCCGTAAAGAATGCTCCCAACAGCCAGTGTCCGAGTACAATGCCGATCAGGGACAAAGGAATGGCCAACATCATAACAATTGGTGTTTTGAAATTTTGGAACCAGCCCACGATCAGCATGTAGATGGCGATGATCACTACCAGGAAGGCACCCCCCAGATCACGGAATACCTCGAGAGTAATTTGCCACTCACCGTCCCACTTCACTGCAAAGTCGGATTCATCTTCCGGCTGTTCCATGTACAACTCACTTACACTGTAACCAGCGGGCAAATTCATGTTTTGCAGTTTTTCAGTCATGCCGAGGATGGCATAAGCAGGGCTTTCCAATGCTCCGGCCATATCCGCCAGCACATACACCACACGCTTCTGATCTTTCCGGTAAATGGTAGTTTGTAATGAGTCTTCTTTAACACTGACAATATCATTCACCGGTACCATGTTGCCTTTCATGCCTTTTATTTTCAGGGTTTGAACCAGGTCTATTCCTGCCTGCTCCTTATCCTGGAGTGCCATGGTGATTTCTACCGGATTATCTGCACGTTCATCATAGAGCGTACTTACCGGATGACCGCCGATCAGGTAAGTCAGGTTGCCCACTACCTGTTGAGGGACAACGCCGTGCATCATGGCTTTTTCACGGTCTATATCCAATTTGTACTCGGTCTGGCCGGCCTCTACATACCAGTCCACATCCACCACGTCCTGCGTATTTTCCAGAATATCTTTGACCTGCTGAGCTACTTTGATCTGCTCGCTGTATTCGGGGCCGTAAACTTCCGCCACCAAAGTTGACAGCACAGGAGGGCCTGGTGGTACTTCCACAATCTTGACATTGGCTTTGTACCGTTGGGCGATCTTCTGAACTTCGGGCCGTACCCTTGAAGCAATGGTATGGCTGTCGTGTGAGCGGTCTTCTTTGTGCAACAGGTTCACCTGTATATCTGCCATATTGCTTCCACCTCTCAGGTCATAGTGTCTGACCAAGCCGTTGAAAGTGATAGGGGCCGAAGTACCGGCATACACCTGATAGTTAACCACCTCCGGCACACCGGCGAGGTATTGGGCAATCTCGGAAGTCACTGCCGCGGTGCGCTCCAAAGTGGTGCCTTCGGGCATGTCAATGACTACCTGAAACTCATTCTTGTTGTCAAAAGGCAGCATCTTTACGGCTACCGATTTGGTGAAGAACATGCCCACCGAGCCAAACAGCAGAATTACCGTGGCTCCCAGCATGATCCAGCGCTTGACACTGCTTTCAAGAAATGGCTTCTCAATCTTGTTGTAGACTTTGTATATCCACCCTGAGCCATGTCCATCATCATGGGCTTTGCCTGAGCCACGTTTTTCCTTTTCTCTCAGAAAGTGATATCCCAGATATGGAGTCACGGTCAGTGCTACAAACAGCGAGAGCATCATAGCTATGGAAGCGCCTATAGGCATCGGGCTCATGTAAGGCCCCATCATGCCGGACACAAAGGCCATGGGCAATATAGCAGCGATCACCGTGAAAGTGGCCAGAATGGTAGGGTTACCCACCTCATTGATTGCATAGATGGCAGCCTGGGCAAAGGGCAGCTTTTTGGATTTAAAGTGCCTGTGCATGTTTTCTGCAATAATGATACTATCATCCACCACAATACCTACCACAAACACCAGGGCAAAAAGCGTGATCCTGTTGAGGGTGTACCCGAGCATGTAGTAGCTGAACAACGTCAGTGCAAAGGTCAGTGGCACTGAAAGGAACACCACGAGTCCGCCTCTCCAGCCCATAGCCAGCATCACCAGCACGGTAACGGCCACAATGGCCACACCCAGGTGGAGCAGTAGTTCGCCTACTTTGTGCGAAGCAGTTTCACCATAGTTCCTCGTTACCTCTACTTGCACCTCATCCGGGATTAACGTACTCCTGAGTCTGTCAATTTTCTCCAGGATCTTGTCGGATACCTTCATGGCATCAGCACCTTTAACCTTGGCTACCGAGATGGTAACAGCAGGGTAGGTGGATGGGCTTTTCAGGTAGTCTGCATTAGCTTTTCCATAACCAAAAAACACATAATCTTTAGGCTTGGCAGGTCCGTCAATCACCTGAGCCACCTGGCTGAGGTATACAGGGAGTCCGTTATTGATGCCAACCACTATGCCTTCCACATCTTTAGCCGTGCTAAGAAATTGTCCTGTAGTCAGCAAATACTCAGAGTCGGCAGAGACAAACTTGCCTGATTGAGAGCTACTGTTACTGGCTTTGAGCATTTGCATGATGCTAAGTACATCCACACCGTTTTCGGCCATCTTGTCTTTATCCACTACTATCCTCAAAGCGCGCGGACGACCGCCGATCTCCTTGGTAATAGAGACGTCTTTTACTTTCTCTATTTCAGAAGTAACTTCCTCGGCCAGCAACCTGAGCTGGTAGTCATCATAGGTTTTGCTCCATAAGGTCAGCCCCAGCATCGGTACATCATCAATAGACCTTGTTTTTACGATAGGCTGATAAACTGTTTCAGGAAACATATTCTGATGCTTCATCAACTCATCGTAGAGCTTTACATAAGACCTTTCCGTGTCTTCACCTACATAAAACTGTACTACCATAACGGCCATGCCATTCATAGCCATACTGTGGATGTGCTCAACGCCTTTGATATTGGCGATGGTCTTTTCCAGTGGTTGTACCACCCTGCTTTCCACTTCCTGAGGAGTTGCCCCCGGGTACCCGACCATAACATCGGCCATAGGCACGATGATCTGGGGTTCTTCTTCCCGAGGGATCAGGAAAGAGCTGTAAACTCCTATGATCATCAAAGCCACCATCAAAAGCACAGTGAGCTTTGAGTGAATGAAAAAATTGGCAATTTTGCCTGATATTCCTTCTTGCATTACTTTTCTGTTTTAGATATTCTGTCCCGTTGCTGGTTTATCACCACCTGAGCTCCGTTAAAAAGCTTCCCTTCGGGCTTCACAATGTACTTTTCGCCTTCGCTAATGCCGGAAAGGACTTCAATGTTCCCTTCCCGCTCTTTGCCTGTAAGCACCCATCTGAGTATAGCTTTATTATCAGAACTGAGGGCGTAGATGCCAGTCAACTGACCGTTGCGGATGAGGGCACCTTTGTCCACCAGTGGAGAGGTGCTAACTGCATCGGCAGTTTCAACTTCTATATCGGCATTCACAAACATTCCGGGAAGCATGCCCTGTGTTTCTGGCAGGTCTATCTTGACCAGGAACTGGCCTCCGGTATTTTTAGCTGAGGGACTCACCTCTTTTACCTTGCCTGCTATGGTTCTGTTACTTGACTTGATGAGTACCTGCGCAGGTGCTCCAACTTGTATGTGGGCAATCTGAGACTCTGGAACCATTACAGTGGCTTCGTATTTGGAGGTTCCCTCTACCGTTACTAATGGCATACCTGGGTTGGCTATGTCACCGGCTTTTACAAATGTATTGGCAACTACTCCCTTAAAAGGTGCTCTGATGTTGGAGTAGGCAAACTGTGCCTCTACTTCCTTTTGCATCTGCCGGGCTGCCTCAAGGCCTGCTTTGGCCATATCCAGTCGTGTACCCATATTTTCAAATTCCTTTTCGGAAGCGCTCCCTTTTTCATGAAGAATCTTAAAGCGGTTGTAATCTTTCTCTGCATTTTCGTAGGCACTTTTCGCCTGAATGATTGAGGAGTTGACCTGAGCCTTTTTTGCCAGTAAGTCAGCACTTGAAATGGTAAGCAACAGGTCTCCCTGGTTCACCTTATCACCGGGGCTGACCATAACTCCTGTTACATTGCCCATCATTCTGGTGCTTATATTGGCGCTGTTTCCGGCCTCAATTTTTCCGCTCACGGTAATTACGCGGCTATCTTTCACGGCTTTGGCGGTTGCTATTTGCACCTTTACAGGATCTATCTCCCGTACCGTGGCCTCATCTGGGGATCCACAACTCGCGAGTATGCCGATAGCCGGAATTAAGATTAGATATTTAAACTTTTTCATTGTATGTCTTTTTTGGATTTTCAATTATTCTTTAGTTAAAAAATCAAGGTATACTTTGGTGAAATTATACTCGAAGATGGCTTGCTGTAGCTGCAGCTCTTTGTGGTACATCTGGCTCTCCGTCATGAGGAGGTCTACCGTTTTCTCTAAACCTTGCTCAAACCGGTCCCTTCTCACTTTATAGGATTCATTGGCCTGATCAAAGGCAAGCTGGTATAGTTCCACCTTGTTTTTTGCGTCTGCCAGCATTCGGTTGGCTTTGATCAGTTCGGCTTGTTGCTGGCTTACATATTCTTCCTGTTCCAGTTTAGCTTTTTCTGCTTCCAGCTTTGCTTTGCGGGTTTTGGCTATTTTGGAATACCCGTTGAAAATATCCCATGAAGCTTTGGCTCCTATCATATACCCGGATGCCCCAAACTGCAAGGCTTCATTGTCATACACCTGGAAGCTGCCAAAGGCATTGATCCTGGGTATAAATTTCATTTTTGAAGATTTTAGCATGCTTTCATAGCCACTTACAGCTTTAGACATAGCCATGAGGTCTTTCCTGCTCTCTGGCAATGTGCCGGCATAGGTGGCAATGTCATAGTTAAGCGGTGCTTCGGTTTGAGGAGACAACATGTAGGTGCCGGGAACTTCGCCCATCAGTACCAGAAGCTGGTCAGAGGTGTTCTGTACATTTGACCTGGCATATTGAAGCTGGCTTTTTACTTCGTTTAACCTCACCCTGGCATCCAGCAGGTCAGCTTTTTGTACCATGCCCTGATCGTAGTAGTCAGTTACTATTTTTACCGCCTCACCGGCAGTTTCATGCGCTCTGGTGATAACTTCTACGGCTTCATAGGCCAGTTGAAGTTGCATGTATAGCTTGGTAGCCTCCAGCTCCAGGTACTCCTTTGTGCGTTCAGCTTTTAATTGATATGCTTCATGCTGTATTCTGGCTGCATTACGTTCATAAACACCATCCAGATTGAGTAAGGGCTGCAGTACCATGATCTCTGTTGCATAATTCTCAACTTTGTCAGGATCATTCAGTAAGTCCGGGTTAAAGTCCTGTTGCGTTAGGATTTCCTGGTTTAATTTAGAACCAAATGCCATCAGCGGGTTATTTGTTAGCATGGCCGTATAAGAGGCCGTAACGGTTGGTAAATAAAGCGCATTCGACTGCTGAAAATCAGCTTTTGCCATAGCCGCCTGCTTGTCAGCAATTTTTGCGCTACCATTGTTTTGAATAACCTTCTCTACAAATTCAGGTTGGGAGATGACCAGGGTGTCCTGGGCATTTAGCCAACCGGCGCTTGTGAGAACTATTAGTATTGAAAGTATTTTTTTCATGTTTAATATTAAGTTTCAATGCAAAAGTACGGGGCATACGAAGGGGAGTGTGTAACAATTGTTGCATAACAGCCCCACCTTTCTGTATGTCAGGTATTGCATGTTATTTTCTCGTTCCTCCATGTCCACCTGCCACTATGAGCAGTATCCGGATGTTCAAATAGATGAATTTGAAAAACTGTATGATCGGATTTTGCATATAGGCTTTTTGTGCCTTGGTTATTTTCTTTTTCATTGTCGTTGATATTTTATTCTGGTATCAGCCACCAGAAAGGTTTCATTTTAGCTTTATAGATGAAGGCATAGTGCAATGCCAGTTTTACCCAGTGTCCTGCAAGCCCAATGTCTCCAAAGGTTTTCTTTATATTTCTCCCACCGGTGGTTTTATACTTTTGGTAGTCAGGTACAATAGGGTAGGTGGTGATGCTAATTCCGCTTCCGGAGGTCAGCCCATAGCCTGCGGAGGCAATGCACGCAGCGCCCATGTTGCCGAGAGAACCCTTATGCTCAAGTGAGGTTTTACCTTTTTTAATGGAATCGATAATGTTATCTGCCACCAGTTTGGCAGTAATCCCGGAGGGCATGCCTGTTCTGGGAGGAGAGGGAAAAATTTCGGTTCCATTAGGGCTTTTTCTGGGTTTTGAAATGCTATGTGGTGGGGCAAAAGCAATGCCCGGAGCGAAAATGTTGGGGTAGCTGGGGTTTTGATAGGTCTCCGGCCAATCTTGCACTTTCCACTCTTCATAAGGTTTGGGAGTGTAATCGGCATCCACGATCATAAAGCCTTTGAAAAGCTTATCGGTTATACCTTCCCCAGTTTTGTCGTAGGCCTTAAATCCGTGCCCGGAAAAGGCAGGGATGAGCATGGCAAAGTCAAAAGGTTCGGTTTTCTGCTCTCCCGCAAGGTTTTCATAATGCACCTCTCCCTTTTCTACTTTATTTACGCCTGCCCCCAGTATCCACTCAATGCCACGGTCGCGAAATACCATCTCCACCATATCATTTGAGGTCATAGGTTCCCCGCCATAGGATAGTAGCATGCCGTCCATCCCAAAGTCGCCTAATGCAGGCTCATTCGATATCCATTTGAGTTGAATATAGTCCCTTACTTTCCTTCGCCGGAGCTCTTTCTCTACATTCAGGATGTACTCAAAGGCGGCACCCTGACAAGTGGCTTTGGGGTGTCCCGTACCAATGAGTACTTTAAGTGGCTTTTCCGAATTTCTGGCTTTTTGTATCAACTTTTCCAGTCCATCGGCGGCATGCTGTGCGTGAGAGTACGTACAGACCGAATACACATCGTTGGAGCCGGGCTCGAGGCCTTCGGTAAGGTCGAAGGCCAGTTTTGGCCCGGTGGCATTGATCAGGTAATCATAGGTGACTTTTTCCTTTTCTCCTCTTTGCTCTCCGTACACGTACTCCACTACCACATAAGGAGGATGGTCAGCGTCACCCTCAGGGTGAAAACTTACCACTTTTGCCTGCTTATAATTTATCCCCTTTCGCTTGTAGAGGGGTGCCAGCGGAAAGGTGATTTTCCGGGCTTCCATTCTTCCTATACCCACCCATATATTGGAGGGTATCCATTGATAATTATGATTTGGGGAGACTACCAGCACCTCGTGCTCTTTCGGTAATTTCCGCCTCAGGTGAGATGCCGCAGTATGGCCGGCTATTCCCGCTCCCAGTATGACTATTTTAGACATTTGTACTCCTTTTTTTATCAATTTTACGATGACAAAAAAAGGTTTAGTGCAACATTTGTTACACTTGGCGGAGTACTGTAACATTTGTTACAGAGGGGAGAACATGGTAGAACAGGTTGTAAATGCTAAGAGAAGAAGTCGTGAATTAACCATTCTTTTAATAGCTGAGAAGCTGGTGTATCACGAGAAAACACATTACTTCAACTTTTCCAATAACCGCTCAATCAAAGCGACCTGAGCAGGGTTAATCTTTTTGATAGCCAGATCTACAGGGAAAAATTCGGCTTTGTCCATTTCAGGGAATTGTTGCTTTTTACCTGACCGGGGAGGCCATTCCATTTCAAAAGTGCTGCTTGTGGCTACGAAATCTGCCGGGACATCTCCCTCCATGGCCCAGCAGTGTACGATTTTTCCTCCCTTTTGCTTAATTGACCCGAGATGCAGCAGGTTTCCCTGAGGCTTTAGGCCTGTTTCCTCTTCAAATTCACGCAGGGCGGCTTCGGTAAGGCTTTCTCCTTTTTCAGGTAAACCCTTAGGAATAGTCCACGAGCCTTCATCTTTTTTCCTGAAAAAAGGTCCTCCCGGATGTGCCAGAAATATTTCAGGCTCGCCGTTACGTATCCGGTACATCAATATGCCTGCACTTTCTTTGGACATAATGACCAAAATAGTCAGGAATACCCAAAAACGAATGCTGAACCTAAGCTTTCCTACACTTTATTTGCTATATTTAAAATATTAGTATGAATTTCACACGGCTGGTCTTAAAGTACCTAAGTGCATTTTCCCTTCCTTAAAACCTCACTATTATCTAATGATCCGGGAACTTGATCAATTTTACATGAACAAGGAGGAACCCAACAGAGGTTGTCTGCTTGCTCTGAGGGAGATTATTCTTAGACAAGATGAAAACATCACTGAAACCCGTAAATATGGGATGCCTTGTTTTTGTTATAAGAAAAAGATGTTTTGCTATCTCTGGACGGATAAGAAAACTGATGAGCCATACATCCTGATGGTAGAAGGAAAGCACCTCAGCCACCCGCAACTGGAAAAAGGCAGCCGTGCCCGAATGAAAATATTCAGAGTCAATGCTGAGGATGATTTACCAGTGGAGACTATAGAAGCCGTTTTGCAAGAGGGATTGGGTCTTTACCGGTGATTTTGTATTGACTTGCCTGGTCTTAGAGTATCTGGTAATTAGTATGATAATCAGGATCTTATAATCTCGGTATCTGAAATTTTCGCTGTGTAGCCAAAGAAAATTTGCTTAAGCAGTTGCTCCAATATTCCATATTTTCCTATCCAATGCCAGTTGCTTTATCAGTATTTCAAAAAAATTGATTTGCGATACTATATATTCCACATCCGTCTCTGAAGTAAGGGGCTTGTTAAAGTCAGCTTCAAACAAATCTTTTTTCCAGTCAATACCAAAGAATAATTTGCCTGAACTGAAGGCGATGTAAATTCCACCTTTTACTTGAGAATTAATTTCCAATAACGCCTGCATCAATTTTGGAGAAAGCACGTAATGAGCTTCGAGTTCTCCGGTAGTATAGGTTGAAAACACTTTGTTAAACTCTTCATTGTCCATCTCAACTTTACCCTTGCCATGAAAAAGGCTCTTGCTCACAAACCAATTTTTTGAGGTTTCTATGGGTATTACATGGATACTGCCAGAATGTTGTTTATTAAAATCTGCTTGCATTAACAATCCATTGAAGAACTCAATAAGGTTTCTGTTGTCCCCATCCCCATCATCATCGCCCGTTTCTCCTCCGAGCAGGGAAATAACAACTTCTCCGGTAAATGATATAATAGAGTTAGCCAATTCTTTGGAGATAGATTTGAAGGTTTGTTTATCTACAAATAGCCGACCTTCGCAAATCTCAACTTCAACACCGGAAATATTTCCCTGGATATGATCTTCCCCCCTGTAATCATCAATCCTGTTGTCAAAAATTTGGGCTTGCTCAATTTTTTGCTGAGGTATTTTCTGATCTGCCTTATATATGAAGCTCTCATTGATACTACGTAGTATCCACTCTACCAGATCTTTTTTAAAGGCGTCGCGGTATTGTACATCAGGGTGTTTGAAAATATATTCAACTATGAGATACTCAAGCAACCACAATGACAGTGCAACCACTACCACAGGGATAACGAATGGAAATATTACAGGAAAAACAAGGGCAGCAACAGTTACTACCAGGCATGGCATATAAATGAATTTAAGGATACGGCAAATCCGTTTTTGGAATTTGAGCCTTTTGGTTTGTTTCCTTCTGAAAGTCTCGAGATTTGCTAATCGTTTGCGCAGTTCCTCTTTTAAAGCTGATTGCATTTATTAAAACTTTATGATTTGAACATTTGCTCTACATTTACATTCTCCCTTTCCGGAAGGGCTACCTCAAAGAAATCCATGGCCTTAAAAGAGAATAGGTTGGCTATAATGTTGGAAGGTGCTGTTTGTATGGAGTTATTGTATCGTTTCACTGCGTTATTATAAATCCTGCGGGAGGCTGATATCTGCTCTTCCACATCATTTAAAGCGGCCTGCAACTGCAGTACATTTTTATCGGCTTTAACTTCCGGATAGTTTTCCATGGTAACCTGCAACTGTCCAAGTAAGCTGGAAAGCGCATTTTCCACTTTTTCTTTTTCTTTGAAATTATTTGCCTGAACAGCTTCAGAGCGCAAACTGGTGACTTTTTCCAAAAGGCTCTTTTCATGGTTCATAATGGATTTTACAGATGCCACCAGGTTTGGGATTAAGTCATGCCGCTTCTTTAGCATTACATCTACAGTGCTGAATGATGCCTGCACATTGTTTCTGTTTTTGATCAGCCTGTTATAAGTGGTTATTAAGAAAATAACTATTATAACGCTTAGTAAGAAGGAGATAATCATTTAAATGAATAAGTTATATTTAATGTCGGAAAGTGAACGATTTGCAATAATAAATCAAACCTATAACTATTCAAATATTTATTTTTCTTATGGTTACTCTTTTTCACGATCAACCGTCATCACTTTCCTATGCGAATAGGCCAGGGGCTTATCAGCAAACAGCACCTTAGTCTCTGCCCATACGCTTTTGAAGAGGTCGGAATGGCGGTAGTTGTTGAGAGCATCTTCGTCATCCCAATGGCTGTAGGTGATATAGACATTGTCTTTGTTGTAGTCTTTGTGCAGTTCCAGATGATTACATCCGGGGAAGGAGCGGATCTTTTGTTTGCTGGCGTTGAATACCTTAATAAAATTCTCTACTTCTTCCTCACGGAAGGTCATTCGTACTATCCTTATAAGCATGTTATTCGTCGAAATTGATGATCACAGGGCTGTCATAGTCCAGGCCCAGAAGCTCAGAAGCTATGCCCTGATTGATGCCCAGTTCCATGTAGCCCTGATCGTTGAAAATAATAAATACATCTCCGGCATCGGCACCATTTACATTATCTACTATCCGGCGCGTGCTTTCCCTGCCAAAGGTGATGTTGTAGCCTTTTTCCTTGCTTAGGATATCAAAAGTAGTTTTGTCAATGTTGGTCACCAGATTGCCATAATGATCTACTCTTATGACATTACCCACAATCTGCTTTTTATTGGCCTTAAGGTGCCTGCCCAGCATACGCTTGTATTCTTTGAGCGGTGAGCCCAAATCCTGAAGGGCCTTGCCACTGGCTAGTTTGGCTGCTGCAGGGGCAAATACCTGCTTGGCAGGAAAAGTAGTTTTTATTGGAGATATGGAGTTAATATCTACCTGAAACCGGGCTTCCTGTTCGCTGATCAAACCAAACAGGCCATTATCCGTACCTATAAAGAAATGGCCTTCAAGCTCTATGGCAATGTACTTGTCACCGGGCTGGCCCGCTGTATTAACTGCCACGAGGTGCACGGTGCCTTTGGGAAACTCCCTGAACACGGCTTTGAGTACATACGCGGCATGGGCAATATCACAGGTAGCAATCTGGTGGCTGATGTCCACAATGGAGATGCCCGGATTAATGGAAAGGATTTTTGCTTTAACGGCTGCTACGTAATGATCACTTTCTCCAAAGTCAGATAAAAATGTGATTATAGCCATATAAGCAGTGATGAGTTTTGGTGCCGCAAGTTCAATTTTTGTTATAACATTACATCAATGTTAAGGTTATTAAATGTGAACTTCCTGTTTTGAACGGCCGTTGTTATTACGTATTTTTGTTTAGGGCAAAATTAGTTAAAATTTGACCATTAAAAATTCCATTTTAAATTAATTAGCATTTGGTAGAGAAAGTCATTACGCTGGAAAATATCTCCCTTATAGACTTCCTGGGAGTACAGAATAAAAACATCACAGAAGTAGCCTCAGCCTTCCCAAAGAGTAAAATTGTGTCTCGTGGTAATGAGATCAGGATCAAGGGAAGCACCACAGAAATCCTTAAGATCAATGATATATTAAACTCGCTTATAGAGCATTATCACAAGTACGGAAAAGTGACCGAAGATAATGTACAGACTTACCTTGCCAAAGAAGCTGAAGAGAAGCTGCCGGATGAAGAAGAGGTGCTGATTTATGGTACACGTGGGTTTACTATAAAGCCCAAAACCATCAATCAGCAGAAGCTGGTATATGCGGTTAGAGAAAACGACCTTGTTTTTGCTTTGGGGCCTGCCGGTACAGGTAAAACGTATATTTCGGTGGCATTGGCGGTTAAAGCCCTCAAGAACAAACAGGTAAAGAAGATCATCATTACCAGGCCGGCCGTAGAAGCTGGTGAAACACTGGGCTTCCTGCCCGGCGATCTCAAAGAGAAGCTGGATCCTTACCTCAGGCCCATCTATGACGCGCTATTTGATATGGTACCTTCGGAGAAACTGAGGTACTATATGGAAAATAATATTATTGAAATTGCCCCACTGGCATATATGCGGGGAAGAACACTTAATAATGCCTTTATACTGCTCGATGAAGCGCAGAACACAACCCCCATGCAGATCAAGATGTTCCTGACCAGAATGGGGCCGAACTCGAAGGTGATCATTACGGGTGATACTTCGCAAATAGACCTGCCCAAGAAGCAAAAGTCTGGTTTGATAGAGTCAATCAAGATACTTCGTCCGGTTAAGGGCATCGGTTTTGTTGAGCTTACCGGAAAGGATGTGGTTAGGCATAAAATAGTTAAAGACATCATAGCTGCCTATGATGATCACGAAAAAAAGGAAACAGAAAATGGTAACCGTTCAACTCGCTGATAGCAATAAGCTATTAAAACAGGCCTTCAGGGTCAGAGAAGAAGTATTTGTTAATGAGCAACAGGTGGCTCGTGAAGAGGAGTTTGATATTTTTGAAGATGAGTCCCATCATTTTGTAGCGCACTACGGGGATGTGCCGTGTGGTGCAGCTCGTTGGAGAACTACTGAAGAAGGTATTAAACTGGAGCGATTTGCCGTCAAAAAAGCTTATCGCGGTCGGGGAATAGGTGCTTTGCTGGTAGAAAGTGTACTGGAGCACGTTGCCGTTCAGCCGGATACAGCGGGTAAAAAATTATATTTAAATGCTCAGCTTACGGCATTGCCTCTATATGAAAAGTTTGGCTTCAAGCCCGAGGGTGACCGCTTTATGGAGTGCAATATCGAACACCAGAAAATGGTAAGGGAAATTGGATAAAAAACTCACCTACAGGCTGGCCACATCTGATGACCTTGTGGATATTGTCAGAATGCTTGCAGACGACGAGCTTGGTTCTAAAAGAGAGCGTTTCGAGGAACCACTGCCTCAAAGCTATATCAAGGCATTTGTGGATATTGCCAGAGACCCTCATCAGGAACTGACGGTAGTGGAAGAAGAAGGGGAGATTATTGGTGTCTTTCAACTCACCTTTATCCAGTACCTGACTTATCAGGGCGGTATAAGAGCGCAGATAGAAGGCGTAAGGGTGGAGGCCAGCCATAGAGGAAAGGGCTATGGCAAGAAAATATTTGAATATGCCATCGACAGGGCACGCCACAGAGGTGCCCATCTTCTGCAACTCACCACCGACAAACAACGGCCTGAAGCCATTGAATTCTATGAAGCACTCGGCTTTGTAGCCTCCCATGAGGGGATGAAGATGCACTTTTGAGGTACTGGTTGCTGGCTGGTAGGTACTGGTTAAACTAGTCACGGGCTATTACTTACTGGTTTTACAAAGTGCAAGTAGCCTAATGCCTTTGCCGATTACTCCTCCCACCGATTACATCACACCGGTACTTCGGTCTCCGGTCTTCCAACCTGACCATTCCACCGATCACCAAACACAAATCACTTCCGACTCCGGTCTTCTGTCTTCCAGCCCTAACCCCCGCACAAATCCACACTTACCCTACCCCTCACTGGTTACTGATAACTCTAGCCCCATGCAAGATCGCCACCTTCCAATCCTCAAAATCTCAAATCTTCACCTCCCAATATCAACTTCCAATCTTGTGGCTTGGCATCAAAAAAACTATCTTCGGGCGTGCTTCACTGGATACCATATGCATTCGTCAGGATTACTGCTTTTTTTATTGCAGGCATACTGGCAGGCATTTATTTTGGTGGTTCCGGAGATGTTGCAGAGCTGTTCGGGATATGCGTTGCACTGATATTACTTTATGGGCTTGTCTTCTTCCTGCTAAAGAAAAGTTTCTTTTCAAATAACCATATTGTTGGGGTAGTCGGGTTTATTGCTATGGCCATGTTGGGCTATTTAAGAGTTAGTCATGCCGACCAGACGAGGGACTCAGACCACATAGTCCATCATATAGATGAAACCTCTTATTATCTCGCCACTTTGCAAGATCCAGGAGAGGAGCGCGCAAAAACCATCAAATTTGAGGCTGAGGTAAAAGGTGTCAAAAAGAATGATCAATGGTTGCAAAGTTCAGGCAAGATCTACCTGTACATTGATAAAAGCCAGCAATTAAAATACGGAGATCAATTGCTTATCAAAGGGAAGCCCGGAGCTATCAAACCACCGCAGAATCCCGGTGAGTTTGACTACAAGAAGTTTCTGAGCTTCAAAAATATTCATCATCAAGATTACCTGCGGGAAGGAGACTTTCAGCTTATAGGAAGTTCGCAGAACCCTGTTTCTGCATTTGCATTCAAGGCACGAAGCTGGGCTGCCGGTGTACTTGCTGCAAATGTAGACTCCGACCGCGAACTAGGTATTGTCCAGGCCTTGGTGCTCGGCATTAAGGACGATCTTGATGACGACACTCAAAAGGCATATGCCGCTTCAGGGGCTACGCATGTGCTGGCTGTTTCCGGGCTTCATGTTGGGATCATTTATGGCATTATCTTCTTTCTTCTGAGCAGGTTCCAAACCTCCGCCCGGGGAAGGTGGATCGTAGCGGGCATCTGTATTCTTGTCCTCTGGTTTTATGCCCTGCTTACAGGCCTGTCCCCTTCGGTTTTGCGGGCCGTGACGATGTTTACGTTCGTTATCATAGGCCAGGCTACGGGGCGTGATTCCAATATTTATAATACACTCGCTATTTCGGCTTTCTGCATCCTCATGTACGCTCCATTCCTGATCATGTCACTTGGCTTCCAGTTGTCATACCTTGCTGTGCTGGGAATAGTGTATCTACAACCAAGAATTTATAATCTGTATGCGCCTGATCAATTGGTTTTGGATAAAATATGGGCAACGACTTCAGTAGCACTTGCTGCTCAGTTGGCAACCGCGCCTTTATGCTTACTGTATTTTCACCAGTTTCCAACATATTTTTTTCTTTCTAACATCATCGTTATTCCAGGGGCTATGGGCGTACTTTGTGCTGGACTCGGTGTTTTGGCACTAAGCTTTGTACCCACACTTGCGGCAGTTTTAGGGTGGCTTTTAAAGTGGTGGGTTTACGGGATGAACGAAAGTATTATTGCCATCAGGCAGCTCCCGTTTTCTCAAATTACAAACATCAGCATTACCGCATTCGAAGCGGCATCCGTATTTGGTATTATCATCTCTTTCTTAATTTTCTTCCATTATAAAAAACTGCACTATGCATGGTCTGCTGTGATATTCTCTTTGATTTTTAGCGTATCACATTCTGTCTCACTGTTTGCAGTCACTGATAAAGTCACAATATATAAAATTAACGGGCACACAGCAGTGGATTTTATGGCTCAGGGAGACTCTTATTTATACACTGATCCTGACTTTGAAATGACTGACCGCAAGGTTGGCTTTCATGTTGAACCTAATCATTTGCTTTCAGGTATCTCACACACGCATTGGCTGCAGTATGAGCAGGTTGGATGGATGAAAGCTGTAAATAACATTCACGTGGCCTGGTTTAGAGGTAGTAGCTTTGCTATGCTGGATGAGCCTGTTCCACAATTGATGAAGCTGAAAAATGTGTTAAAGGTGGATTATGTGCTTGTATGTAAAAGGTTTGATAAAGACATGGCATGGATTCGGGATAATTTTCATTTCAGGAAGGTTATTTTGGATGGATCACTATCCTGGTATCAGGCAAACCGGTTTAGAAAAGAGGCGGAGGAGTTGTCTTTGCCCTATTACTCGGTTTATGACAATGGTGCTTACGAACTTGAACTCAATTAAATAATATCAACATATGGAATTTATACAATACAGTAAAAAAGGACAAATTGGCTACATAACGCTAAATCGCCCCGAAAAGCGCAATGCCCTGAGCTTTGAGGTGGTTTCAGAGCTTAAAGAGGCTTTTACTGAGGCGTCGCAGGATGATGATGTAAAGGTTGTAGTGCTGAGGGCCAACGGGAAAGCATTTTGTGCAGGAGCTGATCTTGGGTATCTGCAGCAACTTCAGGCAAACACGTATGAAGAGAACCTGGAGGATTCAAATCACCTAAAAGAGTTGTTTTATCAGATCTATACGCTGGATAAAGTAGTTATAGCCCAGGTACAGGGGCATGCTATTGCCGGCGGTTGCGGGTTGGTGTCCGTTTGTGACTTTGCGTTTACGGTACCGGAGGCAAAATTTGGCTATACAGAAGTCAGGATAGGTTTTATTCCGGCCATTGTAAAAGTCTTTTTGCTGAGAAAAATTGGAGAGATGAAGTCTAAAGAATTGCTCCTCACTGGGGAACTGATCAATGCTGACGAGGCTAAAGCTTACGAAATTGTAAATAAGGTGGTGGCTGCTTCCGAGCTGGAAGAGACGGTAGCTGATTTTGCTAATATGCTGATAAGCAAGAACAGCAAACAATCTATGGCCTTTACCAAACAAATGATTGCCAGAGTGCAGGCGATGTCATTGGAGGAAGGGCTACAGTATGCGGCTGAGATGAATGCCAAAGCAAGGGCCAGTGAAGACTGCCAGCGAGGAATCGCAGCATTTCTCAATAAGGAAGAAATAAAATGGTAATATTTTAATTATTTATAAGCTGTTTTTGTTGAAAATAGCAAAAAGTCTTTATTGGAAGGTGGTTTTATAGGCAAAAAAACAGGAGGATGTTTAATTTGGCTTTTTAACCAACCAAAAATTATGAAGACTACCAAACGACTAACATTTCTTTTCATCATGCTGGTAACGGCATGGTCATCTCCGCTTATGGCACAGTATAGTGGAGATTCCTGGAAAAAAGTGCAGGGAGCTGGCTCAGGCACAGTTTCCTTTGCTTATGTAGAAACACCCGGTTTTGTATATAAAGATGCTTCCGGGAAGTTGACAGGAATCTGCGTTGATATTATGAACGATTTTGTGCAGTATGTGAACGAAACCAAAGGAGTAAAACTAACTGGTAAATTTGTTGGTAACGGGAGCAGCTTTACGGGTATGTACAATCAGGTGAAGTCCAGCAGGGATGGTGTTTTCGGACTCGGTAATATCACCATTACAGATGGCAGGAAGAGGGAGATCAGGTTTAGTCCTCCTTTTATTACCAATTTTGCGATCCTGATTACTCAAAAAAGTGTGCCTACGCTCAATAGCCTGGAAGAAATATCTACAAAATTTCAGGGACTTACAGCGTACACGGCCAAGGGTACCCTGAATGACAAAAGGATTCAGGATTTGAAAAGCAAATATTACCCTGAAATGAAAATTGCTTATGCACCTTCCAGTCCCGCTACTTTGGATAAGGTGCTGTCTGACCCCAATGCCTTTTCATATCTCGATTTGGCGTTTTACCTGGATGCCGTGCAAAGAAAGCAACCACTTAAAAGGCATCCTATTGGCGACCAGGCATCAGAGCAGTTTGGGTTTGTTATGCCTATGAACAGCGACTGGCAGCCATTAATGGAAGAGTTTTTCAATGCTAATGGGGGCTATACCAACTCTGTGGAATACAAGAAAATACTTACCAGACATCTTGGGGATACAGGAGTAAAACTCTTACAAACCGCTAATTAATTAGTCTGTTAAAAAAAACTGAATCACGCTGATAAAGAGGCTGTCTCAAATGGATTTTGAGGCAGCCTCTTTTCATTTTATAAGCCCTGTTGCCAGTGTCGTTATGGCTTTGTTTCTTTGAGTAAGATATTAATTCGGTTTTCTGAAATTATAACAAGCATAAAAAATGTAATTTCAAGGGATGAGTGATGCAGTAGAACAACCTTTAAACATACTCAAGAAGTACTGGGGCTATGATGAGTTCCGGGCCGTGCAGGAAGATGTGGTTAATGCCGTGTTGCGAGGTGAGGATGTGCTTGCGTTATTGCCTACCGGTGGTGGCAAATCCATTTGCTTTCAGGTGCCTGCCATGGCCAGGGAAGGTATATGTATTGTGGTTACTCCGCTGATTGCCTTAATGAAGGACCAGGTCGAGCAATTGAACAAAAGGGGGATTAAGGCCCAGGCTATTTTTTCAGGCATGAGCCGGTCTGAGATTGATATTAAACTGGACAACTGCATTTATGGGGATGTAAAGTTCCTGTACCTTTCGCCGGAGCGCCTGCAAACTGATATTTTTAAAGAACGCCTTCAAAAAATGAACGTTGGCCTGCTGGCTGTAGATGAAGCACACTGTATATCCCAGTGGGGCTACGATTTCAGGCCTGCTTATTTAACCATTGCTGAAATACGCCCGCTGATATCTGAGGTAAACATCATAGCGCTTACGGCTACCGCCACACCAGAGGTGAGGGATGACATACAGGATAAACTGCTGTTTAAAAAGCATAATGTATTTCAAAAAAGTTTTGCCCGCTACAACCTGTCCTATGCAGTACGCAAAGTAGAAGATAAGGATAAAAAACTCCTGGAAGTGCTTAGGAATGTTAAAGGAACGGCGATAGTATATACCCGTACCCGTAAAGAAACAAAGCAAATAGCTGCATTCCTTTTACGACATGGCTTTTCTGCGGACTTCTATAATGCCGGCCTTTCCCATGAAGAGCGCACGGCCAAACAGGATAACTGGATCAAGGACAGAAAACGGATCATGGTGGCCACCAATGCCTTTGGTATGGGCATAGACAAGCCTGATGTTAGGGTAGTAATACACATGGACATTCCTCAAAATCTGGAGTCATACTACCAGGAGGCGGGAAGGGCCGGAAGGGATGAACAAAAAGCTTTTGCGGTGGTCATTTATGAGGAGGCAGATATAGATGACCTTAAAGCCCAACTCGATCAGCAGCATCCTTCAATAGAAAGCATTAAGAGGGTTTATCAATGCCTTGCCAACTTCTACAAAATGGCTGTTGGCAGTGGCCTTGGACAGAGCTTTGATTTTGATATACAGGACTTCTCCGATCATTATGGGATCCACCACATGGAAGTTTACTACTCCCTCAAAAAACTGGAAGAAGAAGGGCTGATCCAGTTTAATGAGAGTTTTTATAACCCTTCCCAGCTCCATTTTAAAGTTGATAATCGTGCGTTGTATGAATTTCAGATTGCCAATGCCAAATATGATTTCTTCATTAAGGCATTATTGAGGATCTATGGAGGCGAGGTGTTTAGCAATTTCGTAAAAATATCAGAAGCTCAACTGGCGAAGGTGTTGGAGACTACTGAAAAAGAAATCATCAAAGCCCTGGAGCGGTTGGATGACCAGGGAATACTGACTTATGACAAGAGAAAAGAGAAACCTCAGGTGATTTTTACAGTGCCGCGTCAGGATAGCACTACCCTGAAACTCGACAGGGCACGGTTGGGCGAGCGGGAGAAAACTGCCCGGCAAAAGATGGAGGCCATGATCAATTATGTGAAGCATGAAGATACCTGCCGTACACAGTTAATATTGGATTACTTTGGCGAGAGTACCTTTGAAAATTGCGGTATTTGCGATGTATGTCTGACTAAAAAACATGATGACAAAGACCATGATATTGAAGGCTACCGCTTACAGGTCAGGCACCTGACTGGAGAAGGGCCTCTTACAGTTGAGGAGCTTATGGAAAATATTAACCCATCGGAAAAAGAGATGTTTCTCAACCTGGTTCGTGAGATGATTGACAGCGGAGAACTGAGGTATGATGATCAGTGGAGGCTGGAGAAGGTGTAGCCAGCCAATAGATAGTTAAAGAAGGATTATTAATCAGCACAAAAAAGCCTCTGTCAATTGCTTGCAGAGGCTTAAAGATCAGGCGAGAAAACCCGCCGTTATATTTTAAAGGATCTTAATCTTCCAGAGCTTTTACACCCGGTAATTCTTTGCCTTCCATGTATTCAAGCAATGCACCACCACCTGTAGATACGTAAGAAACTTTGTCGCCATAACCAAGCAGATTAACGGCTGCGGCAGAGTCACCACCGCCGATCAAAGAGAATGCTCCCTTTTCAGTGGCTTCAATCACGGCTTCGGCAATGCCAGTTGTTCCTTTGGCGAAGTTCGACATTTCAAACACACCCATAGGACCATTCCAAAGGATGGTTTTTGAGCTTTTAATGGTCTTTGCAAAAACTTCACGGGCCTGTGGGCCAATGTCCAGTCCCATCCAGCCATCAGGGATAGCGCCATTCCGTACTATGTCAGTTTTGGCGTTGTTATCAAACTTATCAGCAATTACTGAATCGAAAGGCAATTCAAGGTTTACTCCCTTTTCTTTCGCCTTTTTGATCAGCTCGTTAGCAAGATCTAATTTGTCTTCTTCTACAAGTGATGAGCCTATGTCACCACCCATGGCTTTGAAGAATGTATATGACATACCACCGCCGATAATCAGGTTGTCAACTTTATCCAATAGTTTTTCAATGATCAATATTTTATCCGAGATCTTCGCACCACCCATGATGGCAGTATAAGGCTTATCGGCTTTGTCGAGTACCTTTTGGGCGTTTTCAATCTCTGCAGCCATTACGTAACCGCAAACTTTTTCATCAAAAAACTGAGCTACAATGCTGGTAGATGCATGTGCACGGTGGGCTGTACCGAAAGCATCGTTCACATAAATATCTCCGTGCGCAGCTAGTTTTTTAGCAAAACCTTCATCCCCCTTTGTTTCTTCGGGGTAAAATCTCAGGTTTTCAAGCAGTAATATTTCACCGGGCTGCAAGCCTGATGATTTAGACTCAGCTTCTTCTCCAATGCAATCAGAAGCAAACTTTACGTCGGTATCGAATCTTTCTGAGAGGTCTTTGATCAAGTGTTTCAATGAGAATTTATCCTCAGGGCCACTTTTAGGTCTTCCAAGGTGGGACATTAACACTACTGAACCTCCATCGCTAAGTATTTTTTTAATAGTAGGTACAGCAGCTCTGATGCGGGTGTCATCGGTGATCTCGAATTTGTCATTCAATGGCACATTAAAATCTACTCTTATTAAGGCTCGTTTGTTTTTAAAGTTAATGTCGTCAATAGTTCTCATAGGCTGATTTTTTAAAGGCGTAAATATCTAAAATTATATCATAAACTGCCTAACTAACCTGATTGTTTTTAAGTTATGTTGTTCCTGTTTTATATCTGGTAGGATACGGTTGTTGGCGTATGGGGATTATTTGGCCGCAGCTCTTTTCAGGCGGTCGTTGATAGCCAGGCCAAGGCCGTGCTCAGGCACAGGTTCTGCAAGAATAACGTCTATATCCTTTTTGTCAAGCAACCGCAGTGAAGAGAACAGGTTTTTGGCAGCAGTGGTTAGTTCGCCATCAGGGGCCAGTATCATTTGATGCTCGGGTACAATGCCTTCAACGGACCGGGTGAAACTGATGATGCCGGTGCGGTCTTTCCCATATTCTTCAACCAATGTATCGAGATTTCCTACAACCACTTTTTTACCCGGGGAATAATGACTTTTCAGCATTCCGGGAGCTTTGGGGTTGGAGGAGGAGTGTGGCATGAGTTTTACTTTGCCGATAATGCTTTCGATCTTCTCTTTGCTGAGCCCGCCTAACCGGTGAATAATAGCTTCATCCCCTTCAAATCCTACAATGGTAGATTCTATTCCTACAGGGCAGGGGCCACCATCCAGCACATATGCAATCTTTTCACCAAGTTGATCATCAACATGTTGTGCTGAGGTAGGGCTTACATAGCCAAAGGGATTGGCACTTGGTGCCACCAGTGGAAAATCGAGAGATTGCAATAGTTGCATGGCCAGCGGCTGGTTGGGGATGCGTACTGCTACGGTGTCCATCCCTGAAGTCACAAGGTCGGGGATGATGGCTTGTTTGGGAAGCAGCAACGTCAATGGTCCGGGCCAGAACCTCTCAGCAAGTAATAAGGCTTTTTTT
>NZ_SMLW01000581.1:0-813 GCF_009711405.1 Fulvivirga kasyanovii
GCTGGGGATTTTGTTATTTAGCCTCTTGGTAGCTTTGTCTGTTATTACCACATTGGTAATAGCGATTTAAGGATGAGCTGAAACCCACACTTCACCATCTTCAAAGATTTCTTTCTTCCAGATAGGAACAGTTTCTTTGAGGGTATCAATAGCATACTGGCAGGCTGCAAAGGCTTCCTTTCGATGCGGTGATGAAACTGCAATAACCACAGCTATTTCACCGACTGTCAGTGTGCCGATGCGGTGATGAACCACAACATGATGCACGGGCCATTTATTTTTCATGGCTTCGATGATTTTCTCGATCTCCTTGATGGCCATATTGAGATAGGTCTCAAACTCCAGCCTAACCACTTTTTTATCTTGAGTAGTTGCTCGCACTGTACCAATAAAAACATTGACCGCTCCAGCTTCATTGCTAAACACGGTGCTGGTTATGTCATCAGGGTTTAATGGATGCTCTGTTATTTTTATCATGGTCAACCTCCGCTTACAGGTGGTATTAAAGCTATTTCCTCTTTTCCGGACAGCACAACCTCTTCATCAACATATTCATTGTTGACCGCTACCCTTAGCGACCGTAGTTGCTTCATCCTGGGGTAGGTTTGATAAAGCAATTCTTTAAGAGTAGCCACACTGGTACCTTCGTTGAGGGAGATCCTGAAAGTATTTCCTTCAACGATATCCCTGGTAATTCCAAAAGCTAAGATTTCAACTTCCATAATTAATAAGCTAAACTATTCTTTAAAATGATCAGTTCATAGAAATGAGTCTATAAAATAGCAATACAACTTTAGTACAACCGATTACGCG
>NZ_SMLW01000581.1:1093-23096 GCF_009711405.1 Fulvivirga kasyanovii
GGCAGGCCTATAACCTACCTTCGACTGGCAGTTACCGACCGGTGCAATCTGAGGTGTTTTTATTGCATGCCGGAGGAAGGCATCAAATTCCTACCCAGAAAGGAGCTACTGAGCTATGAAGAGATGGAACGCCTCGTGCACGTTGCCTGCCAGGCAGGGATCAGAAAGGTGCGTATCACTGGCGGAGAACCTTTTGCAAGAAGGGATATGATCTCCTTTCTGGAACGGCTCAGAAAAATCCCGGCTCTGGAAGAGCTTCACATCACTACCAATGGAGTACTGACCGAACAATATATTGACAAGCTCAAAGAGATCAATATTTCTTCGATAAACCTGAGCCTTGACACCCTTGATCCTGAACGTTTTCTACAGATTACAAGGCGTAACGAACTGCAAAGTGTTCTGAATACCTTTGATAAACTTCTGGCTGCCAATATACCCGTAAAAATAAATATGGTGGTGATGGATGGCAAAAACACCCAGGACATCATACCTATGGCGGAAATGGCCAGAGACAATGGCATTTCCATCCGGTATATTGAAGAAATGCCATTTAATGGTACAGGCACATCAAAAGCCCGGCTGCTTTGGGACCACGGGGCTATTTTGAACCAGCTTAAATCAGCTTACCCGGATATTAGCAAAGTTAATGATCCCAGGCACAGCACGGCTTATCATTACCAAATCCCTGGATTCAGTGGCAATATCGGCATTATTGCAGCCTATACCCGCACATTCTGCGGAAGCTGCAACCGGATCCGGGTTACTTCGCAGGGCACACTCAAGACCTGTCTTTATGATCATGGGGCATTAGACATTAAAACCCTGCTACGCAACGGCGCCACTGATCAGGAGCTAATCAATGCAATTGCCGGAGCCATTGGCAATCGCCATAAGGACGGATGGGCAGCAGAAGCTTCACGTACTCAAAAAGACCACCATGAGTCAATGTCCACTATAGGAGGGTAAGCTTTGGAAAATTCATACTTTTTAGCGCTTTTCTTTTTTCTGGTAGCTATTTTTTATTCCTCTGTCGGCTTTGGGGGAGGCTCCAGCTATCTTGCCATACTTGTAATTGCCGGTGTGGATATATACCTGCTGCGCTCCACGGCACTGATGTGCAACATCATAGTGGTCAGCGGCGGCACCTACATTTTCTACCGGGAAGGATATCTCAATCTGCGAAAAGCCGTTCCTCTGGTTATGGCCAGCGTTCCCATGGCGTTCTTAGGTGGCTATCTTCCTCTCAGAGCGGCGGCTATCCTGATACTGCTCGGCTTCTCATTGTTGCTGGCTTCAATACTACTATGGTTTAAAGATGCCAGAACTGCCCAAGAGGGCAAAAGCACTGATAACAGCACCAAAACTGCCGGACTTATCGGCGGAGGTATAGGCTTGTTGTCAGGCATGGTAGGCATCGGGGGAGGTATCTTTCTGTCCCCCATACTGAACCTTATCAACTGGAGCAAGGCCAAAAATATAGCTGCAATCGCCAGCTTTTTTATCCTGGTAAATTCTATTGCCGGCCTGGCAGGCCAATGGATGCAACATTCACCCAATGTAGACCTTAACTGGGCCTGGCCTCTGTTGCTGGCCGTTTTCCTGGGTGGACAAATAGGCTCAAGGCTTGCCGTTAAGAAGTTTGACAGTGCGATCATTAGAAGAACAACCGCAGTACTGATCCTTATAGCCAGTATGAAAATACTGAACGATCACCTTTTCCATTTTGAGGAGTGGTTAAGCGGATTATAGTACTGTGTTTTATATGAACCGTTCAATAATTTACTTCATTAATTTTTTTGCCTTATTATTGCATTCGTTGCGCACAATATAACCTTACAGTTGAGCAACCCTATGCAACCATTGAGAATCAACCAACACACATGAAAAACATCAATTTCACTAAGCAGGTTTTACCTCATATCATAGCTACACTTGCATTTTTAGTCATTACCATTCTGTTTTTTAACCCAATATTTTTTGGCAATAAAAACCTGGACCAGCATGACATATTACAATGGAAAGGAGGTGCCCAGGAAGCCATAGAGTTTAGGGAGAAAACCGGTGAAGAAGCTTTATGGACTAATTCCATGTTTGGCGGAATGCCAGCATATCTGGTGAATGTAGAGTGGGACGATGGCATTATTGATGGCTTTAAGCAAGTACTTTCGCTCTTCCTACCCCACCCTATAAAAAATATCTTTCTGGCTTTCATTTCATTCTATATACTGCTGCTCGTTTTCAGGGTAAGGCCATATCTCGCCATAGCCGGTGCTATTGCCTTTGGACTATCATCATTTATGATCATTGGTCTGGCAGCCGGACATAATGCACGTATAGGGGCTATCGCCTACATGCCATTGGTACTGGCCGGTATTCACCTCACTTTTACAAGAAACCGGATACTTGGATTTGGGCTTACAGCCGTAGCGCTTGCCCTTGAGCTAAGGGAAAATCACCTTCAGATAACATATTACTTACTTCTGATGGTAATTATCTATGGTATCATTATGCTCATAGACGCGGTTAAGAAAGGGGAAGCTGCCAACTTCATTAAGAATACTGCTTTATTGATCCTCGCAGCCGTTATAGCCCTGGGAACTTTCTTTGGCAAATTCTGGACAACCTACGAATACAGTAAATATTCCATGCGGGGAAAATCAGAGCTAACCGCCGCCACCAGCGCAGATGAAGGCACCAGTGGACTGAAAAAGGACTATGCATTTCAATATAGCAATGGGATACTCGAACCTATAACGTTGATGATCCCTAACTTTTATGGTGGGGCAAGTTCCAATTACCTGGTTCAGGATAAAGACAGTGAAGTACTTAAAGCCCTGCAAAGGACTGGCGACTCCCAGGCGGCAAACCAACTTGCGCGTTATACATCGGCTTATTGGGGCAATCAGCCACTAACCGCTCCCTATTACGCCGGGGCAGTTATTTGCTTTCTGTTTATCATCGGCATTGCCTTTGCAGACAAAAAATATACACTTTGGCTGGTGATTGCTGCTATTTTGGGCATCATGTTGAGCTGGGGTGACAGTTTTAAGGCTTTTAACTACTTCATGTTCGACTACTTCCCGGGCTATAATAAGTTCAGGTCTGTAACGTTCGCCCTCATTATCACGCTGGTTGCATTTCCATTACTTGGGTTTATCGGACTGGAAAATCTCCTGAAAGAAGGACTTACAAAACAATCAAAGAAGAAATTATTTATAGCCTTGGGAGCTTCAGCAGGTGTATGTTTATTGGTTGTACTGTTCGCAGGTATGGCTTCTTTCACCAAAGAGGGCGAAACCCAGCTCCCGGGATGGTTCTTAAACGCTCTGCAGGACGACCGTAAAAGCCTGATGAGAGGTGATGCGCTCAGATCTCTAATATTTATTGTAATTGCTTTTGCAGCAATTTTCATGCACCTCAAAAAGAAAATGCCTTTTACGCTCATGGCAGGAGTACTGAGTTTACTGGTACTCATTGACCTGTGGGCAGTGGATAAGCGATATTTCGGAGAGGATAACTACAAAAGGGAGCGTGATAATTCCTTTTTTGCCATGACAGAGGCCGATAAAGAAATAAAAAAGGATAAAGACCCAAGCTACAGGGTTTATAACCTTACATCTTACACAGAGGCACGGACTTCATACTACCACCAATCTTTAGGCGGATACCATGGAGCAAAACTGAGAAGGTATCAAGACCTTTATGACCATTGTCTCGGACCTGAAACCAGTGAGCTCATCCAAAACCTGCAGGCTGGAAATGCTGATCTGCGCGGTTATGGAACCATCAATATGCTCAATGCACGCTACCTTACTTTTGGACCATCCAAAACATCATTTATCAGGAACAACGAAGCACTGGGAAATGCCTGGTTTGTATCAGATATCGCCAGGGTACCAAATCCTGACGCTGAACTGCAAAAGACATGCGAAATTGATCCTGAGTATACAGCAGTAGTGGATGCATCCAAATTCAATATTGCAGAAAACATTGCCTATGATAGCAGTGCCAGCATAAAACTGACACACTATGCGCCTAATCAGCTTACATATGAAAGTAATAGTGCGGTAGACGGATTCGCTGTTTTTTCAGAAATATATTATCCCATAGGCTGGACAGCAACTATTGATGGGAAGCCTGCCAATATTGTGAGAGCAAATTATGTATTGCGTGCACTTGAAATACCAAAAGGTAAACATAAAATTGAGTTTGTATTTGCTCCAAAGTCTTACAGCATTGGCAATACTGTAGGTATGGCCTCATCCATAATACTACTGCTAGTGGCCCTAGGCAGTATCGGGTGGAGCTTTAAAAACTATAAAAAGGATTAATTTTTGTATCCGGGTGACTTTGCTGCCCGGATACAAGCTTACCATACTATTTACAGAACTAAATCTTGGATTAACACATATTTGTTTTTTAACAATGTGTTAATACCTGATTTTTGGTTAAGCTTCAGGCTGTTCATAATTTCGGTTCTCTATCCAAATGAGTATGAACAGTTTGAATGAGTTAAGCGACAATCAGCTTTGGACGTTATCCGTCAGCGGAAACCAAAAAGCCTTTGATAAACTCTTTCAACGCAACTTTCTTGACCTCTGCGAATATGCAGCCCGCTTCAGGCTCACACCGGATATGGTTGAGGAAGCAGTTTCGGATGTATTTATTAACCTTTGGATCAGGAAAGATGACCTTCAAATAAAACAGATCAGGCCTTATCTTTTCACCGCTGTTAGGAACACATCGCTCAACCATTTAAAAAACGCCCTTAAGCCAATACTTTCTTTCGATCAGGTAGATGACAGTTTGTTGACATCAAGCAGCAGGACTGATGCAGATCTCACCATCAATGATCTTCGTTCTGAAATAGAACAATATGTGGTGCAGCTACCTCCTCAACAGCAAAATGTTTTTCGCCTCAGTAAAGTTGAGGGTTTCGAAACTAATGAAATTGCTGAAATGCTATCTATCTCTCCCAAAACAGTGAGCAATCATTTGATCGAAGCCTGCAAATCCATCGCCCGGCATTATCAAAAAGCTATACAGTTGACACTCATTCTCTTAACGTTTAATTAACAAACACATAACAAGTTCAACCGGGAAAACGGACTGCTAATATTGTCATATCAGTAAAGGCAATAATGGCACCCGATGAATAAAAATGAATTTTACGATCTGCTGGCCAAAGAACTCTCAGATACGGCCACAGAAGATGACAAAGCAAGGCTCAGGTCCCTGATTGAGGAATTTTCGTTGGAAAAAGAATACCAAGCCATAGTTAGCAATTGGCAAAACGAGCTTTCCGGGATAACTGAGCGCACTTACAATTTGGAAAGAGTACGTCAAAGGGTGATCCGAGGGATACAGAGAAAAGACCCTTCTTTCCGTATGGGCCAGGTACCGGCCAGGAAGCAGGCCTTCCTGAGCGCCCAGGCATTTAAAGTAGCCGCCAGTCTCCTGCTATTAGCTGCTATCAGCATATTCACCTATATATTCTATTCCAGCAATATTGAAAATACGCCGGAGGTAAAATGGATAGAAAAACAAACGCTGGCAGGCCAGACTACTATTTTGACTTTCAAGGATGGCAGCGAGATTACGCTGAACGGTCAATCAAGCATCCGCTTTCCTGAAAATTTTGGACCGACCTCCAGAGAGGTCTTCTTCAGTGGTGAGGGTTATTTTGATATAGCCACTAATCCTGACAAGCCTTTTGTGGTGCATATGAAAGATTATTCCCTAAAGGTGCTTGGCACAGTATTCAATATCAACGAGTACGATTCTAAAGAAACGCTGCAGATATCTCTTCTCGAAGGCAAAGTGGAAGTGGGTAAAAATACTTCCCGGGAAAAAATCACACTTGAACCCGGAAAGCAAGTGACTTTTAACAGGGCAACATCCGAAGCCGTAGTCAATGGATTTGATGTGCTAAAAACCGTTGGTTGGAAAGACAAGATCTTCATTTTTGAAGCAGAACCTCTGCATCATGTACTGAGCGTACTTGAGAAGCGATATGGGGTGATCTTCCAATACGCGCAAGAGGTAGCCGTCGGCTGTAAAATCAACGCTTCATTTAAGGATGAATCCATCAAAACTATTCTAAAAGCCCTTGAACATGCTACAGGGATAAAATACAGTACAGAAGATTATAAATCGATCATACTTTCAGGAAACGGATGTCAATAAATATTCAACCCAAAAGTGGACATATGATAAAAACAGGATCAAAAAAAAGCGCCCGGTAAACAGGCGCTTCCAATAGGTTCCCGTCCCAAACTACAGATAACTGGTACTTATCTGTAAAACAGGGACTTGCAGTCTCAACAAAATCAGAAAAATGTTAAAACTCAATTCAAATTTATGAAAAAATTATACCATTCAATAATACTCAAAGCATTGTATAGTATTATAATTCAATTGTGTTGCGCCACTGTAATGTTTGCCGCAACTACCGTTAACAGCCAGGGGCTCGCGGAAATTGAGATGGACATACAGTCCAGGGAATATACGCTTAGACAGGCTTTTGACCTCATCGAAGAACGTACGGACCTGAAATTCTTTTATGTAGAAGGTGAGATCGATGTAGATCAAAGGGTAGAAGTAAGTACAGGCTATCAAAACCTGAAGCAGATCCTCCAGAAGATCTCCAACGACAAAAGGCTGGAATTCAGAAGGATCAATGACATTATCGTAGTTAAACAAGTAACGCAAAAAGGTCCGCAGGTGTCAGAATCTTTTTACCCGGTTGAAATTTCGGTTAGTGGTAAGGTTACTGATAGCGAAACCGGCGAGCCTCTGGTTGGCGTAACCGTGGTGGTGCCCGGCACTTCTCATGGCACCATAACTGATGCCGACGGGCATTTCCAACTGGAACTTCCTGATGATTCCAAATCTCTGATATTCTCATTCGTTGGCTTCGAACGACTCGAAGTACCACTGCAAGGGCAAACTTATTTCTCCATTGCCATGACTCCTGACATCCAGTCGTTGCAGGAGATAGTAGTTACTGCACTGAACATAGAGAGGAACAAGGAAGATATCGGCTATGCCTTACAGGACGTAAAGGGCGACGAAGTAGCCATAACCAAACAGCAAAATGTCTCCAATGCGCTGGCCGGACGCATTGCAGGAGTATTTGTGACCCAGGGCGGTGGCGAGTTGGGAGATGAAAATACCCGTATTGTAATCCGTGGTGAAAATGTACTGTCCGGAAGCAACCAGCCTCTGTTTGTAATAGATGGTATTCCCGGAGACATGAACTCTGTTGCTCCCAATGATATAGAATCTATCTCTGTATTAAAGGGTCCCAGTGGCGCTGCCCTTTACGGCTCCCGTGCTACTAATGGCGTAGTACTGATCACCACGAAAAGAGGTGACGGCAAGGGTAGCGGTTTCAATGTTGAGTTCAGCTCCAACCTTACCTTCCAGCGGCCGTCTGTCACTCCGGACTACCAGACCGCCTTCGGGCAGGGTATTGGCGGCAATTATAATGCTGAAACCAACCAGTCGTGGGGGGCTGCATTCAACAGCGGTACAGACACAGCCCAATTATGGAATGAAAATGCTGAATGGAAGGCTCACCCTGACAATTTCAAAAACTTCTATGAGACCGGCATAATTGCCACCCATAACCTCGCGCTGATTGGAGGGTCTGAAAATCAAAACTACCGCCTCTCCTACACCAATATCAGGCAAAAAGGGATGGTGCCTAACACCGACTTTAAGCAGGACCGTCTTGACCTGGTTCACGACTGGTTTTTCAATGAAAAACTCTCTGCCAAATCAAACATAAAGCTGATAAACCAGAGAAGCGACAATAACCGGGGCTATGATCCTTCAGGTATTCCTTTGAATGTGGACATTGAAGACCTGAAAACCTACAGGTATACTGGCGGAGCGCAACGAATTTACCGGGTAGGTATGGACAATCCTTACTTTGTACTTCATGAGGACGCCTATGAAATGAACAGGATCCGTGTGGTTGGCAACCTGCAGCTTAGCTATGACATTACGGATAACCTCAGCTTTTTTGTAAGGGGTGGTATCAACGGCTTACGCAATAAAACGGCTCAAAAACTGGCCAGCGGACATTTGAACAACCTTGAACAATACGGTGGTTATCAGCAAACCAATGACTTTTCATACGAGCGCAATGCAGACTTCTTGCTTACCTATCAAAAAGCATATGATGACTTTAGCTTCAGGATTTCTGCCGGAGGTAATTCCATGCTGCAGCACAGTGAATCATTTTATGGAGAAAACAATCAACTGCTGGTGCCCGGTGTTTACGCCATTCAAAACTATCGCAATGGCCAGTATGCAACTACACGAAATGATGTAGACAAAGGCATCAACTCTTTATATGGCTTTGCTTATCTGTCTTATCAGGACAAGTTCTTCCTGGACCTGACAGCACGTAATGACTGGTCGTCTACTTTGCCGGAAGAAGAAAATTCTTATTTCTATCCTTCAGTAGCAGCCAGCGCCATTTTATCAGAGGTATTTGACCTGCCGCAACCTCTATCGTTTTTGAAATTACGGGCCAACTTTGCCCAGGTAGGCAACGATGCCGAGGCGTTTCTTCTTCAGGATGAGGTGAATTTCACTCGTGGTGACGGGATAATCAGCCAGATAGCAGAAGGCAGCACTAAAAGGGAATTTGGTTTAAAACCAGAGCTAACCACTGGTTTTGAAGTTGGTACCAATATTCAGTTCTTCAATAACCGGCTTGGCCTCGACCTTACCTACTACAACAGCAACACCCGTAATCAGATCTGGCCGGTAGCTGTAAGCTCTATCACCGGGTACAACTTTGTAGTTCGCAACGCAGGAGAGATTGAGAATAACGGAATAGAGCTAATACTCAATGCCACCCCGGTAAAAGCAGGTGACTTTGTATGGAACACCACGGTTAATTTCGCCAGGGACAGGGCCTATGTCCGCGAGCTGGACCCTGAAAACCCGGAACTAATTTTCACCAGTGCACTGACAAATCATCTTTTCGTGATTGACCAGGTAGATCAGAGACGCGGCAACATTTATTCAAAAACTGCACGTCGATTTGAGTACGACGCGGACATACACGATCCGTCACTGGCTGCTTATAATGGCGAGCTTTATTTTGATTCCAACAAAGACCTGCCACGCTCAGATGAGTTGACTGTTATCGGCAACTACAATCCGGACTGGATAGGCTCTTTGCACAACTCTTTCAGCTATAAGGGCATTACGTTGGGAGTACTTTTCACCACTCAGCAAGGCAATGACTTCTACGCGGGTGTTGAAAAGAACCTGGTAGGCCTTGGCCTGGATGAAACTACCGGAGGTAACCGCGATGCCGTGCTTCCTTCCGGCATATGGGACAGCCCTGAAGGACCCATGCCTTTTGAAGCCGGCGAGGAGATAACTGCTGAAGTATTTTATGGCGACTACATGACTGACGGCGAGATCAATGACATTTGGGTAAAAGACGGTTCGTTTGTAAAACTTAAAGAACTGAGCATCTCTTACCGTTTGCCGGAGACCATCATTAGCAAAACACCATTCAGTTCAGTGGAGCTTTCTCTTTTCGGCCGAAATCTCATGGTATGGTCAGATGTAAAACATGTAGACCCTGAAGCTTTAACGCTTGGCCGTCCCGGAATTTCCACTACTGGCGGTGTAGCCGTACCCAAAACCTGGGGATACAACCTTTTACTGAAATTTTAAATCAAGCCTGATTAAAAAACAGAAAAATGAAAAACCTATTATATATCTGCTGCTCGGTGCTTCTTCTCCTTTTTTCATGCGACACCTGGGATGAAGACATCAACATCGACAAAAACGTACCTAACCTAAGAGATGAAAACTTAAGCCCGTCCTTTTTTATGGGTGGTATGTTCAACGGTGCCATCTCCATAAACGGTGACTGGGATAGAAGTGACAATACTTTCATCAATGCCATACTGCCTGTAACCGCCTATTACGGCAAAACCAAAAGCTTGAGCCAGGGCAACAGGCACCGCTCCTGGCATGACTTCGACGGACATGTGTGGCCTCATTGTTACGCTTCGATCCGAAACATCAAAAATGTACGCAACATTGCCTTAAACCGGGGCGACAATCGCTATGTGGCCGTTGCTGATATCTGGGAGTCGTGGATGTTTTACATGCTTACCACATTCTATGGAGACATTCCCTATTCGCTGGTTATTGCTGATGATGTACCATTGACTGGTATTGATTATGACAAGCAACGAGACATCTATGCAGCAATACTGACTAAACTCAAAGCCGCCAATGACCTGCTGGCAGAAGAGACAGAAAACATCGATGAAGCTTCGGACTGGGTATATTATGGAGATATTACAAAGTGGAGGAAATTCTCCAATACGTTGAGGCTGAGAATGGCTTTGCACATGTATAATGCCAATCCCGGAGAAGCCAAATCCATAGCCAATGAAATCCTGAATGATCCTGCCAGCTATCCTGTTTTTGAGAGCAATGAAGATAACTTTCAGGTAAACTTCGATGGAGCTTCAAGGACTTCCCTTTACTACAGGTACAATCCCGAAAGGATCAAACAAATTGCACTAAGCCAGGTGTTTGTGGAGAGAATGGCATCTCTAAAAGACCCCAGGCTATACAGGTTTGCCACCCCTGTAAAAAAGGTACATGAAGAGTCCGGGTATGTGGTACCTCAAAATCCGGGCGAAGATAAATACCTGGGACATCTGTATGGGATAACCACAAGTGATGGCGATGCGGCATCATGGAATGGTGGCTGGGAATACAGTTCTCTGCTAGGCCCTGCATTCAGGCCAATGGATGAAAACCTGGAAGCACTGCCTGCTGCTGCAACTACTCCTATTAAGCTGGCCACTTATTCGGAAATGCTGTTCAATTTGGCAGAAATGGCCCAAAGGGGAATTATTGGTGGTGATCCGGCAGCATATTACGAAGATGCTATTCGCGCCAGCTTTACAGAATACGGTGTACTCAACGGTTTTGCAGGCAGATCTGAATACGACCGTGCTTATGCTGATCAGGGAATAAATAGTGCCGAAGAATATCTCGAACAGCCTCAGGTTGCCTTTAATGGCACCAGAGACAAGCTCTTACTGATCAATGAGCAACGTTGGATCGCTATCTTTCAATTGCATTTTGAACCCTATTTCCATTACAGAAGAACTATGCTGCCAGGTATACTGGCCTCTGATAACGCAAGTAGCTTTGCATCTACCGGCAGCGGAAAATTTTTCCCTTCCCGGGCCAGCTACCCTACCAGTGAAGCAGCAGAAAACCTAAAGGCTTATGAAAAAGCCCGTGCAGAAGGTTATGACATCGCGATAACAGGACAAGACAACCGCAACCTGGCCAGGATGTGGCTGATCAACAATGGCTCTAGCCCATCTCTGGAAATGGAGACTTTTGAAGAACCTATGCTGGCAGAAGATGAATATCCCGGAGGTGCTAATTTCCAGGACTGGTATAGCAACACATGGACAAAATCTTTCTGGTGGGAAAATGAATAAGAAAAATAAACCATATTGTAATTAATCTGGTAAAGTCTGCCTCACCTATGTGGTGGGGCGGACCCTTACCTGTAAAATCAAAAACCAACCTAATTAAATCTTAAAAATCATGAAAAACCTAATGCGACTTTCATTTATCAACAAGGCACTTATTGTCTTTTGCTTATTCATTTTGCCGGCTTGTCAGGATCATCTACTGGAGGAAGTACAGCAGGATGTAAATATAGAAAAAGAAGAAAAGGCAAAGCACCAATCAAATACGCGTACCGGCTTCGAAATTGACCTGGTTAAAAGATGGGCGCCTATTCATTACATGGATGTTGATGCTACGGGCACCTACGCTGAAGGCGGAAAATCTGACTATATCTCGGCCATCAACTATGATGGGGACTGGAATGCTTCCAACAACTGGGAGAACGTATCGGCATATAGCAACTCCCTATCCGCTCATTGTTACTATTCCGTGGTTGAAACCACCACACACTGGTACCTAATTTATGCATTTTTTCATCCCAGGGACTGGACAGATATTTTCTTCCTTTATAACCTGGACCAACACGAAAATGACCTTGAAGGCATCCTCATGGTGATCCAAAAAAACGGCACCACCTATGGGGCACTGCAAGGAGCTGTAACCGTAAGCCACTCCGATTTCTTTTCCTACACACCATCAGGAAGCCCTTTTATAAGTGGTGAGGAAAATCTAGATGGCACCCTTCAGATGGTTAATTATAATGGTGCCCTGCATCCGGTAACTGCTCAGGAAGCCAAAGGACATGGCTTAAAAGCCTGGCCTCAATATGACATCAATGGTGATGGGGTGATCTACTACCCTTCAATGAACGATGTAGCACAGACACCTGCTGATAATTATGACACTTATGTAGAATATAAGCTGGTAGACATTTTTGAAAGTGGCGGGCTTTGGGACCAGAGGTTCAACACTGACCTTTTCTATAATGCAGGAGGCGGATTTAAAGGAAATAACTTTAAAGATGGTGGCGCCAATGCTCCATGGGCATGGAATGATGGTAACGATGGCATAGTACAAGGTGGAGAAATGGCAACCGACCCTGCCAAGCTTGTTGACATATATTTTGATGGCGTAGGTAATTTCTCCCATTACTACACGAACAACAAGTATAGCAACAGCACAGGTGGTGTTGTTACACTCTACCAGCATTGTGATTATAAAGGTTACGCTGTTTCTTTAAAAGAAGGGCAATATTCACTGAGCCAGCTACAAAGCCTGGGAATTTCCAATGATGATATTTCCTCATTGCAGATAGACAATGGCTATCGGGTGACCCTCTATGAGCATAGTGGGTTTACAGGAAGAACAGTCACTAAATCAGGCTCGGACAACTGCCTGAGCAATGAAGGCTTCAACGATGAAACAAGTTCAATCAGCGTATCACGTATTTAATAATTAATAAAAAACAGGAGCTGCCCCGGGAGTCCGTCCAGATTTCCGGGGCTTCTTTTACTTTAAGACTAACATGAAGCAGATTATCAACACCATTATTTTCATTCCTTTAATTCTTCTAATCTACTGTACCACGCCTACCAGTGAAATAAAGCCCTTACTGGCCAGAAAACCCTATCTCCAGTGTGCCCTTAAGGACAGCCTCACTATTTTATGGAGAACAGATACAGGCACCGTTTGTAAGGTAGCATATAAACCTGCTACACATGGAGAATGGAAGTCGGTAGAAGGAAACGTAAGGCTGACAAATACCGGCGTTACTGAAAATGAGGTAGTACTCAGAAACCTGGAGCCAAACACGTCATATCGATATAAGATTCTCACCAACGATGTTAATCTGCTACCGGATGATACCCTGTGGTTCAGGTCTCCTGTTAGTCAAAAAGATTCTGTATTTTCATTTTTTGCGGTCGGCGATATTGGTGAGCCTATAGAAGAAGGCGGCACACCCGACCGGCTGGCCAAAGCACTGGAGCCATCAGTCAGTACCATGAATTTCGGGCTGTTGCTAGGTGACATTATCTATCCCGATGGCAAAAGCGAGGCCTACGACAGCAATCTTTTTCGTTATTTTGATGGCGTATTCCCATACCTTCCGGTCTTCACCTTGCTGGGCAACCACGATTGGCACGAGCCGGAAAATAATTACCTACAGGAATGGAAACTTCCCAACAATGAGCACTATTACAGCTTCGATTACGCCCAGGTTCATTTCATAGGCCTTGACAGTAAAAATGGTGATTTCCATGAATATGAAAAACAGGTGGAATGGCTGAAAAATGATCTTGAGGCCGCACGGGGAAAAGCAAACTGGATCATTGTTTTCCTGCACCACAATGGCAAATCCTGCACTTACAAAGAGGACTACGCAAATGTAGTAGCGTTATACCCACTTTTTGAACAATACGATGTAGACCTGGTACTCAATGGCCATGCCCACACTTATGAGCGGCTCAATCCCATGAATGGTCTGGGTGAAGTCATACCTGAATATATAGGTTCCAATCAAGACTATCGCGCTCCTCAGGGGTTTATTAGCATTACAGTGGGCAGTGGTGGCAAGCTCCGGGGGATAGGCTCAGACCCAAAGCCCTTTACACCTGACCCTGAAAATTGCAGACATAAAGACCTCGTTGCCCACGCTGACCATCTTTGGGCTTTTCTAAAGATCTCCGTAAATGGAAAGCAACTAAAAGGTCAGTCATATGCCACAGAAGACCTGCACCTGATCGATGAATTTATGATCCAAAAATAGCCCTGGATCGATTCAAGACTTAGTGATGGCAGCCAATCGCTTCAACAAAGGCGGATGGGAATAGTGCACAAAAACATACGTCGGGTGGGGATATAGATTACTCAGGTTATCCACCGATAATTTCTTTAATGCGTTGGCCAGAGCCTGCCCGTTGTATGTTTTATTAGCATATTCATCTGCCTCATACTCATTTTTTCGGCTTAGCATATTGCCCAGCACGCCTATAACCTTCGAAATGGGCGTGTATAGCAGACCAAAAGCGATCAGGTTGAGATGCACACCCATTTGTTCGGCACCCAGCGCCAACGACAAATCTTCATTGAATATCATCCTCGACATAATGAACAACATCACGCCAACCTGTACAACGGAAATTGCAAAACCAAATACAATGTGCTTCTTCTTAAAATGCCCCACTTCATGGGCAAGGATGGCCACCAGCTCCTCTGTAGAATGGTTCTTGATCAAAGTATCGTATAGCACAATTTTCTTCTTCTTACCTATGCCTGAAAAAAATGCGTTGGCTTTATTGGACCTTTTGGAACCATCGATTACGAAGATATTATCAAGAGGGAAGTTGATCCGCCTGCTGTAATCTTCTATGGCGGTTTTGAGTTCACCATCTTCAAGCGGAGTGAGCTTATTGTACAAAGGCAATATGAGCGTGGTAAAGAACATATTGGCAAATAGTGTAAAAATGGAGATGGCAATCCAGAAATAGATCCAGAAGTCCTGTCCTATGTTCAGGACCAGGTAAAGCAGCAGCCCCATTAAAAGACCGCCAATGAGTACCGTGAGCAAATAGCCCTTTATCTTATCAACTATAAAAGTACCGGGTGTGGTTTTATTGAAACCATACTTCTCTTCTATCACAAAAGTATCATAGAGTTGAAACGGAATGGTAAGCAGGTCAGACACCAGGTACAGAATTCCAAAATATGCTAATGCTAAAAATATCTCATTATCAAAATACGGACGCAAAAGTTCATCTATGTATCCAAAACCTCCCAGGCTTAGCAGAAGAAATGACGCTATAAAACTTACTGTTGAAGTTATAAATGAGAACCTTGTCTGGGTTCTCTGATAACTGATTGATTTCTGGTATTTCTCCTTGTCATAAAAGGCAGCCACTTCGTCGGGCAGTTTGTTCTTACCTGATTTAAGGTTGATATAATCTAAAAATTGCTCAAAAATAAAATCAGCGGTAATAATACCCAGGATAATGACAAGAATGGTTTCAGGACTCATATCAAGTAGTTATTTAAACCACAAAGCTATAAAACAATAAGAACAAAGCTACGGCATTACAACCCTCTAATAAGAGACTTTTTCCCAATATGAGATTAAATAAAGAGATCAATCGCGTTTGACTGGCTTTTAAAGCAGATATTAATAAATGGTACGCGAGTTGCTATTGGCACTGTGGTATTTATTCCACAACATGAAAAGAGTAAGAGTTATACAAGCCAGGTTGCGCCAGGTTGTTAGAAACGAGCTGTTTCTCGCAGGTATAGTGTTTCTTGTAGGCCTGTTTGTATTCTTTTTTGAGCTCTTTATGCAATGGTTCCCAGCCTATTTCTAAATTTCCTATTTAGAATCTTTTAAAATAGACAGGCATGATTGTTTGATAAACCTTTCGACTGTACCTTTGGCAAGGTTTAATTATTATAACATAAAATCATCAAAACTATACCATGAGTTGGTTCACTAAAGCAATGTCCAGCACCTTGGGAAAAAAGCTTTTAATGGCTTTAACAGGGTTATTTCTTGTTATCTTTTTGGTTGTACACCTTTCAGGTAATCTCCAGCTTTTGCTAAATGATGAAGGAAGAGCATTCAACGTTTACGCAAAGTTCATGACCACAAACCCATTAATTAAAACTACCTCCTTTATCCTCTATGCTGCCTTTATTGTACACATCATATGGGCAATCATATTAACAGTTAACAATAAAAAAGCAAGGCCGGTAGGATACGCAAAAACAAGCGCTTCAACTAACAGCACATGGAGCTCCCGAAACATGGGTATACTGGGAACGATCATCTTTATATTCCTGGTTATACACCTTAAAAATTTCTGGTACGTGATGCATTGGGGGCCAATTGATATGGTAAAATATGAAGGCCAGGAGTACCGGGACCTTTATGCTACCGTAGATATGGCATTCTCTCAATTGTGGTATGTAGTGCTTTACGTAGTGGCTATGTTAGGTTTAATGTTCCACTTATACCATGGCTTCTCAAGTGCGTTCCAGACTTTGGGATTGAACCACGTGAAGTACAACCCAGTAATTAAATTCGTAGGCGTTGCCTTTGCCATCATAGTTCCTGCTATGTTCGCTGCAATCCCCGTTATTATATATTTCAAAAATTTCTAATCCAACTAGTATAAACCGTCTGATAGATGAAGTTAGATTCTAAAATACCGGAAGGGCCACTCGCGGAGAAATGGTCAAAACATAAATTCAACGTTAAGTTAGTAAATCCGGCCAATAAGCGTAAATATGACATCATTGTTGTAGGTACCGGTTTAGCTGGTGCTTCTGCTGCAGCATCTTTCGGGGAGCTGGGCTACAATGTTAAAGCGTTCTGTTTTCAGGATAGCCCCAGAAGGGCGCACAGTATCGCCGCTCAGGGTGGTATTAATGCTGCTAAAAACTATCAAAATGATGGTGACAGCATTTTCAGATTGTTCTACGATACAGTAAAAGGCGGTGACTACCGCTCAAGAGAAGGCAATGTATACCGTCTGGCTGAAGTAAGTGTAAATATTATCGACCAGTGCGTTGCGCAGGGCGTTCCCTTTGCTAGGGAATACGGAGGTTTGCTGGCCAACAGGTCATTCGGTGGAGCTCAGGTTTCCAGAACCTTCTACGCCAGGGGCCAAACAGGACAGCAGTTACTATTAGGTGCATACAGCGCATTGAGCAGGCAGATATCTAATGGCAAGGTGAAGATGTACACAAGATCAGAGATGCTCGATCTTGTAATGGTAGATGGTAAAGCCAGAGGTATTGTAACACGTAACCTGGTAACCGGAGAAATAGAATCACACAGTGCTCACGCAGTAGTATTGGCGACAGGTGGTTACGGTAACGTATTCTACCTCTCTACAAATGCTATGGGTTCAAATGTGACCGCTGCATGGAGAGCGCACAAGAAAGGTGCCCTTTTTGCTAACCCTTGTTATACCCAAATTCACCCTACATGTATCCCGGTTTCGGGTGACCATCAGTCGAAACTGACCCTGATGTCGGAGTCGTTAAGAAATGACGGTCGTGTATGGGTTCCAAAAGATAAAGCAGATTCGGAAAAGATCAGAAAAGGCGAATTAAAGCCTACTGACCTGCCGGAAGATAAAAGAGATTACTACCTGGAAAGAAGGTATCCTTCATTCGGTAACCTTGTACCAAGAGATGTAGCCTCAAGAAATGCAAAATATGTTTGCGATGAAGGCCGTGGAGTAAGTAAAACAGGGCTTGCAGTATTCCTTGACTTTGCCGATGCGATCAAGAGAGATGGCCGGGATGCTATAGAGGGCAAGTATGGTAACCTTTTTGATATGTATCAGCAGATCACAGGTGACAATCCGTACGAGACCCCAATGAAAATCTATCCTGCAGTTCACTACACCATGGGTGGCCTTTGGGTGGATTACAACCTCATGACCAACGTAGAAGGTCTGTATGCTATCGGAGAAGCCAACTTCTCAGATCACGGCGCTAACCGACTGGGAGCCAGTGCCCTTATGCAGGGACTTGCCGATGGTTACTTCGTAATTCCTTATACTATAGGAGATTACCTCGCAAAAATGCCTTACGACAAAGTTTCTACTGACCATGCGGCATTTAAGGAAGCCGAAGCCAAGGTGAAGGAAACCAACAGTAAGCTACTGAGCATTAAAGGAAAAAGAACCGTTGATGAATTCCACAAAGCACTGGGCCACATTATGTGGGAGTACTGCGGAATGTCCAGAAACGAGGAAGGCCTGAAAAAGGCAAAAACGGAAATCCAGAAATTAAGAAAAGAATTCTGGGAGGATGTAAACGTGCTGGGTGCCAATGAAGAGCTTAACCAATCGCTTGAAAAAGCCAACAGGGTAGCTGACTTCCTGGAACTGGGTGAGCTGATGGTGGATGACGCATTGAACAGAAGCGAATCATGCGGTGGACACTTCAGGGAAGAATCACAAACTGAGGAAGGTGAGGCAAAACGTAAGGACGATGAGTTCTCATACGTAGCTGCCTGGGAATACAAAGGCCCTGAGGCGCCAGAAGTGCTTCATAAAGAAGACCTTGTATTCGAGAATGTAAAACTGACTCAGAGAAGCTATAAATAATGACATGCTTGCCGGCAGAGCCGGCAACTTAAATGTCGCAATTAAAAGACTAACTATTAACTACCAACATACAACGTTATGAAGATAACACTAAAGGTTTGGAGGCAAAAAAACGCTCAGGACAAAGGTGGGTTCAAAACATATCAACTGGATGACGTATCTCCCGATATGTCGTTTCTGGAGATGTTTGACGTGCTGAACGAGCAACTCCTGAAAAAAGGAGAAGATCCTGTGCATTTCGACCACGACTGCCGTGAAGGTATTTGTGGAACATGTAGCATGTACATTAACGGAAAGCCTCACGGACCTAAACAAACTACTACCTGCCAGCTTCACATGAGAAGCTTCTCTGACGGAGATACTATTGTAGTTGAGCCATGGAGAGCACAAGCTTTTCCTGTAGTGAAGGACCTGGTAGTAAACAGATCATCATTTGACCGTGTAATACAGGCCGGAGGGTACGTTTCTGTGAATACAGGGGGTGTACCTGATGCCAACGAGATACCTATTCCGAAGAAGATCGCTGATGAAGCATTTGATGCTGCTACGTGTATCGGTTGCGGAGCATGCGTTGCTGCATGCAAAAATGCCTCTGCCATGCTTTTCGTAAGTGCAAAAGTTTCCCAACTGGCGCTTTTGCCTCAGGGACAGGTAGAAAGAAAGACAAGAGTAGAGAAAATGGTATCACAGATGGACGAAGAAGGCTTTGGAGCTTGCTCCAACACAGGAGCCTGTTCTGCAGAGTGCCCTAAGGAAATCAGCCTGGAGAATATTGCCAGACTAAACAGAGAGTACCTGAGTGCAAAATCCAGCTCAGACAACGTTTAATCTATAGATAAAACATATAAAAGCCATTTCAGATAGTTAATTCTTATCTGGAATGGCTTTTTTGTTATTTCCACCAAACATCTCTGCAAATGAGTCACCTATTGTCAAACCAGTATTTGATGAAAAGACTGGATGTCCTCATTAACTTCAGGAACGTTTCCAACCAGTTCCAATAAGGCTCTCCCCTCCTTCTCCATAATTTTCATTTTCTCTACACCCTCAAACCTATTGGCTATATCGAGTCTTAGTACAATCAGCTTGAATCGTATTTCCGGCTCTGCATTTGTGTTAGAAGCCAATGCTTCGTCTATAACACTGGCGGCAGTTTCCGGGTCATCCTTTCCATTGGCAAGCCTATTGGCAAGCTCATAAGCTTTTCTGAGTGGTGTTGACTTTCCCGGCTTCTGCCCATCTTCTTCAAACAATACGCTGCGCTCCTTTTCAATTTTCTCCCCTATTCTTATGTAATTACCCGATGGGTCGACTATTACAAACTGTCGCACCCCATAAGTGGGTATATCTTTTATCGGATTAACCCTTGGAATCCCCTTGAGTGTATTTTGCCATACAGTTGTTTCACCCCTGCCCTGCAATCACTATAAAGCTTATCAATGCCATTGACACGAAGATAGCAGGATCTGAAATTGGATTCGGGTTTTAACTGCTTCAACCCAAAAAAATGCATCTCAATACCTTTAAGCTTAAGCCCTATATAATTATTCGGAGCCTTTTGCTGATAAGTAATGGTACTGCCCATAGCTTCGTAAAACTGTAGTGTTTCACTGATGGAATTACTGGGAAGCATGGGAATTGCGAATTCCGGAGTGACTCTTCGCTCATTGTAGTATGCTCTTTTGAATTGTTTTAAAGTTTTTTTTATGGGAAAGGAAAATAGGTCTAATTTTAGCAGATAATGTATCGTATTGTGGTACACCCTCTCTGTACCTCCCTACCCACTCCCATTGGCCTTCCAAAAACATCCTGACTGAGCTTGTATCGTGCCGGCAGCATTGTCATACAAGTATGGTAAAGATTACCATTAATAACTTCTTCGGCATACTTTAAACTTCAGTTAGACTCCCGCTTATTTAAGCATTATTTCTCTACACATGCCTGCGAATATTCATAGCATTTCTCAAAAGATATTATTTCTCCACGAAAATCAATAATATTTAAGCCCGAAACATTACCGTGGTCATCTTCAATAAAATCTACCGTAAAAGGATAGTAATTAACTCCGGAAAAAGTGGATTTCCCCTTTTGCTCCAATTTCATATCATTTAAACGGACATGAGACATCACAAGATTACCCTCCTTCACACGTAATGTATAGCGGGTTAGTAGCTCTTCACTATAAAAAGAGCCACTGTACCTGAACAATTGTGACTTATCAGACTCATACTCAGCATTGTCAACATTAACGGGTACATCCTCCTCTTTCTGCTCCGGGTGCATTTTATCTTCCAAACAGAACTCTGCGATTTTTATTCCATTGGAATACGGCACAAAACGGATATCATTACTCAGAACAATAACCGTAAGCCTTTCATCCGGAAAGCGTCCAAAAAAAGCCTTGAATGCAGCGTCTCCTCCCGTATGAATATAAGTATCTATACCCCTGTAGTTTCTAAAGAACTGTCCCTTGGCATGTTGTACCTTTGGCTCTTCCACCAATAAAGCCGGGCTACCATCGTCTAACGTTGCCAGTTGGTTGAATTTCCTGATCAAAAGCTCATCCCCCACTTTTGGATCATAAAAATTATCAGACCATTTGCTTAAATCTTCCACTGTCGTATATAATCCCGTTGACCCGACATACACGTTGTTCAACTTCTCTTTTTTATAGGTACTATCTTCATGGTCATAAGAGTAGGCTCTACCTTTAATTAGCCGCTCATTGTCATCGTAAAACTGTGAATTGTCCATGCCCAAAGGCTCAAAAATATTCTTCTTTGTAAAGGAAGAAAAGCTTTCTCCTGATACCCTCTCCACGATTTCTGCTAGCAAAGTATAATTGGTATTTGAATATTTAAACTTACTTCCCGGCTCAAAGTTTAAGTCTGTTTGCCGGCTTACAATGCTCAATATCTGTTCGTTGCTAATATATTCATCCATCCGCCATCCGGAGAAGCCCAGAAGTGCTAATTGCTCTTTCAGACCACTGGTATGGTAACATAAGTGCTTAATAGTAACAGGCTTTGCAAATTTGGAGAGTTCAGGAATATACTTCCTTACATCATCATTCAGCGAGAGCTTCCCTTGATGCTCCAGGAGGTAAATGGAAAATGCAGTAAATTGTTTTGATACTGACCCTACCAGAAAAACTGTTTCCGGCGTTACAGGTATATCATACTCCAGGTTTGCTGAGCCATACCCTTTTTTAAAGACCATTTTACCCTCATGTACCACAGCTACGGCAACACCCGGAGTTCCAGTGGTATATCCGGCGAATAAACTATCTGTTTTCTGCTCAATAAACTTGCCTGATAACTGTCCATAAGAGGTAGTACTTAAGACAGTAAGAAAAAATACGGTAAAAGTTGATCTAATCATTATATTTTTTGAGACAATGATAGGAT
>NZ_SMLW01000062.1 GCF_009711405.1 Fulvivirga kasyanovii
CGATTATTTCTAATTTTATATTTATTTTGAGCACCACTTGCGCTATCTTCTACAACCAATGTTGTATCTGCAGCTAACAATAGATCGTAATCGGAAGCAATGAACCCTAATGATTTCATAGTTAAATTGTCTAAGTGATTTCCATCTTCGCTTACTATGATGAATACAAAATACTGTGGCATAGAAGAGTCTATTTCGTATCCTAACAATTGTACGGTATCACTCAAACTAAATTTAGAATAGGCAAGATACGTTCTTGGCCACATTTCGTCTGGATTTTCCTGCACTTCTTTAATGAAATCAGAATGGGTAGAATCTAAATAAGTTATTACATAACCATCTTCAATCTCTTTTCTTGATTCTTCCAAATCACTTATTCGCTCTCCTAAATTCCACTCTGTAAAGAGTGTTAAAAAATCATTAAATGTC
>NZ_SMLW01000650.1:0-28212 GCF_009711405.1 Fulvivirga kasyanovii
TGAAGTAAGCATACTCCATCAGTCTTTCATTTTGCTTTTTGATCTCGCTGGTCCTTTCGTGTACCATTTCTTCGAGCTTGTCGTTGATGCTTGTTATTTTCTCATTGTAGGCATGCAGCTCTTCTGCCTGTGCTTTCAGCTCCTCTGATTGCTGTAGTATCTCATCCTGCTTCTCCTTAAGCTCAAAATTGAGCCGTTGCTTTACCCTTAAGTTTTTGTAAATGTATAAAGAGATCATGACCACCAGAATAAGCACTATAATTACGAAGGTGTTGATATACTTATGCTGTTCAATGATCGCCTCATCAATACGTGCCTGCTTTTCCAGCAACCTGTTTTCCAGCTCACGTTTTTCGGTTTCCAGCTTCACTTGTTCATTGGCCAGTTGTATGTACGATTCGGGGCTATAGATCCGGTTAATGACGTCTGTATATTTTCTTTGATAAACATATGCCATTTTATAGTCATTTAAAGCTTCATAGGCAGATGCAATTATTTTATGGATTTCGTCAAACTCCTCAGTAGTGTAGCCGATCCTGTCGGCAATTTCGATGGCTTTTGATCCCGTTTCAATGGCATTTCTATACTCGCCGAGCATAAGGTAAGCCTCTGCCAATGTGCTTAATGAAAGTACGAGACCGCGGGTGAAATTGAGTTCAGTATATAGTTTCAGGCCTTCTTTCGCTTCGCGCAGAGCTTCCTGATGTGAACCCATCAACAGGTGTGTCTGAGCCTTTCGGTTCATGATATATGCCGTAGTGTTTGACCGGGCAAGGTTGTGGGCCACAAGAAAGCGAAGGACCGAATCATATTTGCTGAGCGCCTGGGCATATTTTCCCTGCTCTTTATACACTGTTGCTATATTGATAAAAGGAGAGGTGTAACCGGAGGAGTCACTCATATGCACATATCTGGCAGACTGCTGATAGGCTTCAAGAGCCTTGTCGAAGTTTTTGGAGATCCTGTACACTTCACCGATCAGGTTCCAACCCCTGGCCAGGGCCTGATAATCTTTTTTGCCTTCATTGAGCACAAGGAACCGGCGGGCATAATTTAGTGCTTTGATGTAGTTGGCGCTTACATCAAGATGCTGGGCCGCGGCGGATAACATGGCTTGTCCTTCATAGAAGGTATTATTGTGTTTTCTGAAAATTTCGCTGGCTGTAGTAGTATGATTTTCAATATCATCAGGAGTCCTTGCAAATGTTATCAGCGCGTAGTTGCTCAGCCCGACCCCAAAGTCATACTTGTTTTTCTCAGAAAGGGCCAATGCCTCCATGGCGTATTGCCGGGCCTCATTCCGGGGAATAACTGAGGACTGAGACAAGGTTACCAGAATTCTGACTTTGGTAGTGTCATGCGTGGTCTCTTCAAGTTGTTGGAGTAAAACCTGATCATTTTGGTAAGCGAAAGCTTTTGAAAGACCAAAGGAACTGACAATCAGTATCTTTATAATTTGAATCCACCTTTGCATCGTATAATTAAGATAATATTAATTTATTTTGATTGCTAGTGAAAAGATGAATTCAGTTATCATCTGCCTGTTTCCTCAGGCTAGAGGTTACGCGCAGGATGAATTTGTTCGCTTAACCGGATGTTTTCTGCGAACAGGTTTGAGGTGTTTTCATCCATAATTATCTGTATTGCTTCTTTTAGTAGTACAAACTGTGCAATTTTTTGATCAGGGAAATATGCAAAGTCCCGGATGAACCGGTCACCCTTGCGCAGGTGTACCATTTCAGTATTATGGGTGCCAGGCTGCAGGAGCTGACCGCCGGATTTGATGATGAAAACATCAGGTTGTATCAGTAATTCATAATTGCTATGGTTCACAAGTTTTACTGCCAGTTTAAGGCTGTCGCCAATCTGGTAGGCCTGCAAATGCAGATTAACCCCGGCCAGTGATAGTTCGTGAACATCAGTATGGAGGAAAGAGGCCATTCCATTATTGATCTGGTAATTTCTTTGGACTACAGTGTCTATAGCTACATCATACAATGTCGCAGACTTTTCCATGCCATATTTGTCAAGGTACAGCTTGTATTCGGCCTCGTCTATCTCAAAATTTAGTGCCTGATTCAAAGGTGCAATTTCAAGCGAGTAGGAGGGGCACAAGTCACCTGAGAGGCCTGTTTCTTTATAAAACCATCTGTCGTTGACCAGATCAAAGAGGGCTATGAATGATGAATTACTGTTGGTGGAATTTGCAGGGACCATTTCTTTGACAGGGGCGCGACCTCCTTCGGAAGCGGTAATAGACAAGGCATCATGTGAAAATATGCTGATGTTTTCCTCTTCACCGGTATAGGTAAGGTAAACCAGCACTTTTCCTGATAAAGGGTTGGCAAAAAGGCTGGCATGCAGGTTATCGGGTAAAGATACTGCTTCATACTCAAGTGAGTAACCTGAAAATTCGGGATGTTCCTGTTGAAATGCCTGTCTTGAATCCATCTCTTCACCTGAATGCTGGCAGGCATAGAGAAGTGAAGTAGCCAGAAGAATAACTGTAATATAACGCATAGGCTAAAATAACAACCGCCCCGGTATTTTTTCAATCTGCATTGAAAAACCAGGGCAGTTATCGTACATTATGAAAAAACTATTATTTTGGTGACCAGATCGTGTAGCTGTTCGGAGGACACTGGATCTTTACCCACTTTCCGCTTTGTGTAGTAGGCTCCCAGCTTGAATTACCGGTGTAGTCCTTAATTACCGTGCTGCTCCAGTTCGTTTCCACCCATCTTTCTACCCAACTGTTCGAATCGTTGAGGTATACCACCAGGCCAGGCGAACCGTTACGACGGGCTACATACTCATCATTATCCGCATAAAGTATGGTAGTGGAGCCAACCGCCTTATTTCTATGGATCCAGATAAGGTTGTTCAATTTATTTTTGTCCAGCCATTCTTCGTAATCGCGATAGAAAATAGTCGGGTACCCTTCGTGGGTCATGATGTAAGCATAAGCGTGCATTTTATCCCAAATGATGTCCGTATCATGATTGGCCACAAAGGTCACTGCCTTCGCAGCGTCACGTTTCCAGAGCATGTCATCGTTCAGTTTATTAAGGTTGTTGCCATCAAACGCCTCATCCATTCTGTAGTAGCAGGCAAAGTCAAAGGCTGATGATGTTCTGTTGGTCGCATTGACCCAGTTTTGTAGTAGCTGGGCATTGCCATCCCAATATTCACCGACAGCGAAACCTCCGACATTGTTCATCCAGTCACGTACTACCCAGCCGCCAAAGCCTTTGACGTAGTCGAAACGGAAGCCATCGAAGCCCATGGTATTTTTATAATATTTGCCCACGCCGTCACTTCTTTTCCAGAGCCAGTCTTGTACATAAGGCACGGAGTGGCTCAGATCAGGGAAGCCACCAAATATACCTTCATCATTGCTGGCATAGCCGTTAGGGTGAAAATCATTATAACTCCTGTAGAATTTACCGGAAGCCGGGTTGAAGTCTGTGTAGGTGTTGGTGCCTGTATTAGGGTTGGCCTCCAGGTCGCCGCCACTGTTATGGTTGATCACAATATCGGCATACACATCTATATTATAATTATGTGCAGTAGATATCAGGCTTTGCAGTTCACTTTTGGAGCCGAACCGGGTCTCCACGGATCCATGCTGATTGTAATGGCCGAAGTCAAAATAATCTGCCGGATCGTATCCCATAGAGAACGGACCGTTCTGGGCTTTTGACACCGGGGGCAGCCAAATAGCCGAAATCCCCGCAGCATCCCAGGAGGCCAGCTTACTTTTCACCGTATTGTACCAGGTGCCGCCCGCAGGCACATCCCAGTAAAACGCCTGCATCAATACTCCGCCTCCCGGTCCCGGATTCTTCGCATGGGTGTCATCAGTTTTGGAACTTACAGGGTCGGGGGTGATTTGTTCTCCTTGTTTTTCTCTCTGTATCTCGGGTTCTGAACAGGAAAACAGCAAGGTGAGGGCACAGTAGTGCCAGTAGTTTTTAATAAACTTTTTCATAGGTATAAGGGTTTGGTTGAGTTTTAAAATTGCTAAAAAAGTGACGGTTTTTCTCCGAAGAGTAAGGTTAACTTACTAACTGTCAATGACAAGGATACCGCAATCGTTTGCAGTATTTTTGGGTGCCGTAAGCCTTGTAAGGTTTATATGGGAATTTCAAAAATTATGGAAAGGGAACAGTGGAAGTTGAGGTAATTAAGATAAAACTTTCTGAAACATAGTGTCGAATGGCTTGTTTTATCTTGTAATAAAGATGTGCAATTATATAAATAAATTATGCTTTTAAAAAATGAGAACCCGAATTGTCTATATAAATGGTTGATGTCTTTGGTGATGGTTGTTGTGCTTTACTCTACCTCGTTGGCTCAAAGTCCAACCCAAGTCAGGGACGACTTTTCCAAGGATGAACTGGAGTCTTTTGTGGATGCTTATGAAGAGGTACAGGTTATCCAGGAGGAGAGTGATAAGCAGGTGATGACTGCCATAGAAAGTGGTGACCTTACCATGGAAAGGTTCAACGAGATACTGGCGCAGCAGCAGGATCCTGGTAAAGTGTCTGATGCCTCTGCTGAGGAAATGGCGGCCTTTAACTCGGCTGCGCAAACCATTATCAAAGAGCGACAGAAAGTTGAAATGCAGATGGTTGATGCCATTGAAGAGGAGGGAATTGATATCAATACCTACCAGGAGATCATGATTGCTTACCAGCAAAGCCCTAAGGTTCAAAAGAAGATCAATAAGATACTTGAGCAGTAGTTGGTGGGGCAGGCCGGATTTCCAGGGAAATATTAGCTTCGATGAATCTGTGTTTGACCAAGACACCTGTTAATGGCAATCGGCAAAAGCAGTTGGCAAAACCAGATAATGAGGCAAACAACCTGTATTGTCGGCTTTAGCTTGTAAGAGGATTTATTAACAAAAAGGCCGTGCTAAATAATCTTAGCGCGGCCTTTTTCATATCTTTTATTGCTTAAGATCAATCCAGCGGAATAGTTTCCTGTTTGGATATCTCAATTAGTTTTTCATACTCGTCATTGCTCAGGTCTCGCTGGAAGAAGTTGATCGGGTTGATCGGTTTGTAATTATAAAGCACCTCGTAATGCAGGTGAGGGGCTTCCGAACGACCGGTGCTGCCTACATAACCAATTACCTGTCCTCTTTTTACTTCTTCTCCCTGATTAACAATATATTCTACAAGGTGTGCGTAGCGGGTTTGATATCCATATCCATGGTTAATGAAGATGACATTGCCATAGGTGGATGACCTGTAAGAGTTGGTAACCACGCCATCACCGGTTGCATATACCGGAGTACCGGTAGGGGCAGTAAAGTCAAGGCCGTCATGATCTCTCCATTGTTTTAATATAGGGTGGAAGCGTCTTCCGAAGGTGGTATGCAGTCTTGTGAGTTCTTTGTTGTTGATGGGCTGGATGGCTGGTCGGGAGGCCCACATTTTTTCTTTTTCGCTAAGCAGGCTGGAGATCTGGTCGTAGGATTTGCTTTGTATGTAAAGCCTTTTCTTCAGTTTATCCATTTTCTGGAAGGTTCCCACGATCATTTCCGATTGCTCCAGGTCTTCTTCCATTAGGCCTTCGTATTTATCGTGACCACCGACACCACCTTCTCTCACCGTCAGAGGAATAGGTTCTGTGTCCAGAATAACCCTATAGATTTTATCGTCCTTGAACTCAAGCTCTTCAGCATGGTTATATGCTTTTTGAAGTTCATCATTGAGCAGGTTCCATTCTACTTTTAGATCCTGATTCCTGGACAGTAATGTAGACTCTTTAATGGGGGTGAAGTTAGTCCTATATAAATAGATCAGCCCTGATGCAAGTACTATTGATACACTGAGAAACCCCATGATATTCATAAATACAGCCTTTTTTGAAGCTTTTATCGGCTCGTATTTGCAGGTTTCAGTGTTATAATAATATCGTATTTTAGCCATCTGTTAAAAAATGTTCTCAAATAGTTTAAAAAGTATCAGTCAAAAGACTGATTCTCATGTGACGCCAAAGTTAAAAGTTTTTCGTATTCTTCGTCATTAAGCCCTTGTATAAGGAAGTTGACAGGATCAATTTTTTGGTTATCTTTTATAATTTCGTAGTGAACATGCGGTGCCGCAGAACCTCCGGTGCTCGATACGTAGGCAATAACATCACCTCGTTTTACACGATCTCCGGGTTTTACCTTTATTTCTCCCAGGTGCGCATACTTGGTTACGTAGCCAAAGCCATGATCGATTTCTATGTAGTTTCCGTAACCGGTTTGCAATTCACTGTTATCTTTTACAAATTTTACTTCCCCATTTCCGGTGGCAAATACTTCTGAGCCTCGCGGAGCGGCAAAGTCAATCCCTCCATGCATTACGCGGCCTTTGTGAAAAGGGTTGATCCTCATACCAAAACCCGAGGCAAGTTTTGTTAATTCAGGGTTTTCTACAGGCTGGATAGAGGGTAGGGAAGAAAGCATGGCATTATTGTCGCGTGCCAATTGCATAATTTCGTCAAAAGATTGGTTTTGTATTCGTGCCTTCCTTTTGATCTTATCGATTTTTTTAAAGGTACTAAGAACCAGTTTCTTATCGTAAAGGCCTTTTTCCATTATACGCTTGTACTCTTCGGCACCGCCATGGCCGGCTTCGCGGATGGTAGGGCCCAGAGGCTCAGCTTCATAGATCTTTCGGTATATATTGTTGTCCCTTTCCTCCAGTGCGGCGATCACTTCATTGACTTCCTCCATCTCTTCCTGTAAATCCTCATAGTAAGTCTGGAGTTCCTTGTTTTCTTTTTTTAGCTTGCTTTCAGCGGGGGAGTCAAAGTACGTATTATATACAAGTACAAAAGCAATTGCCATAACCAGGGCTACTGAAAAGAACCCTAAAACATTTATTACTACATCAGAGTAGGTGACCTTTGCCCTTTCGTAGCGGCAGGTCTCGGTATCATAGTAATATTTTATTCTGGCCATTAATGTTCTATGCTAAAAACTTCTATTTTTGTCTCTCTCTATTAAAAAGAGGCAATTTATTTGTCAGTTAACACGAGGTTTAAAGCTTTAGTTTAACTGCAATATATTAATTTTCTTTAAAAAAAAGTCTTCGGGCGCAAAATTATCAATTTTTTTGACAATAAATGGATTCTAAGTTAGTAAGGCGAAAATTTCTTGAGTTTTTTGAAAGCAAGCAGCACCAGATAGTTGATTCTGCTCCTTTGGTGAATAAAGATGATCCTACATTGATGTTTACCAATGCAGGAATGAACCAGTTCAAAGACTACTTTTTAGGTAATAAAAGGCCACAATATAATCGCGTAGCAGATACTCAGAAGTGTCTGAGAGTATCAGGTAAGCACAATGACCTTGAAGAAGTAGGGCTGGACACCTACCATCACACCATGTTTGAGATGCTGGGCAACTGGTCTTTTGGTGATTATTTCAAAAAAGAAGCTATTGCCTGGGCGTGGGAGTTGCTTACCGAAGTGTATGGCCTGCCCAAAGACAGGTTATATGTGTCGGTATTTGGTGGTGATGAAGGCGATAAACTTGATGTGGACCAGGAAGCCTATGACTATTGGAAGGAGATCATTGCCGAAGACAGAATACTTTACGGCTCGAAAAAAGATAATTTCTGGGAAATGGGCGACACGGGACCTTGCGGGCCCTGCTCTGAAATACACATTGACCTCAGAAAGCCTGAAGAAATAGAGAAGATACCGGGAAAAGATCTCGTTAATCAGGACCACCCCCAGGTGGTTGAAATCTGGAACCTGGTATTCATGGAATTTAACCGTTTGGCTTCCGGAGAGTTGAAAAACCTTCCTGCAAAGCATGTAGATACCGGAATGGGTTTTGAGAGGCTTTGTATGGCCATACAAAACACATCTTCAAATTATGATACGGATGTATTTACACCACTAATCAACTTTTTGGCTGAGAAGGCAGGTGTGAAGTACGGTACAGATAATCAAACAGATATTGCCATCCGGGTAATTTCGGATCACGTAAGGGCTATTGCTTTTGCCATTACTGACGGCCAACTGCCTTCCAATACAGGGGCTGGCTATGTGATCAGAAGAATATTAAGAAGGGCTGTACGTTATGGATTCACCTTCCTTGATTTCAAAAAGCCTTTTATATATGAGTTGGTGCCAATCCTGGTAGATCAGTTTGAAGAGGTCTTCCCTGAACTCAAAGCGCAGAAAGATTTTGTGATGAAAGTGATAGAGCAGGAGGAAGCATCTTTCTTGAGGACTTTGGAGAACGGTCTTAAAAAAATTGACTCTGTGAAATCAGAGATGGCTTCAAAAGGGGAGAAAGTTATTGATGGAAAGCTTGCTTTTGAGCTTTACGATACCTTTGGTTTCCCTCTTGACCTGACTTCACTCATTGCCCGGGAAAATAGCCTTTCGGTTGATTCCGAAGGTTTTGATACCGAAATGCAAAAGCAAAAAGCCCGCTCAAAGGCTGATGCCGCCAAAGAAACCGGTGACTGGAATATCGTTGGTGATCAGGAAAGTGTGGAGTTTGTAGGCTATGAACATCTGGTGGCCGAAGCGAAGCTGGTTAAATACCGTACCATCAAGCAAAAAGGGAAGGAGATCTTCCAGGTTGTACTGGACAGGACGCCATTTTACGCTGAAAGCGGAGGGCAGGTAGGAGACCAGGGATACCTCGAAGGAAACGGAGAGAAGATCAGTGTGTTGGATACCAAGAAAGAAAATGACCTGATCGTTCATTTTACGGACAAGCTTCCGTCTAACCTGGAAGGTACATATAAAGCAGTGGTAAGTGAGAAAAAGCGAAAGCTCACCATGAGCAACCACAGTGCCACACACCTGTTACACGCTGCATTAAGAACTGTGCTTGGTGAGCACGTAGAGCAGAAAGGGTCGTTAGTCAATGATAAGGTGCTGAGGTTTGACTTCTCCCACTTCCAAAAAATGACTGAAGATGAGATCGCAAAGGTAGAACATATCGTGAATGAGAAGATCAGGGAGAATATTCCTTTGAATGAGAAACGTAACGTTCCCCTTGAGGAAGCCAAGAAAATGGGAGCCATGGCTCTTTTTGGAGAGAAATACGGTGAATTTGTTCGCGTGATCACCTTTGATCAGGATTACTCTGTGGAGTTATGTGGTGGTACACACGTTACCGCTACCGGTAATATTGGCTTCTTCAAAATTGTATCTGAAAGTTCTATAGCCGCCGGTGTAAGAAGGATTGAAGCGATCACTTCGGAAGCGGCTGAGAAATATATTGATGAGCAGTTTGCTTTGGTGAATGAACTAAAAGAATTGCTTAAAAATCCGAAGGACCTCAAAGCTGCCGTGCATAGCCTTGTAGAGCAGAAAGGGAAACTGGAAAAAGACATAGAAAAGCTGCATGCAGGTCAGGCGCAGGGTATTAAAAAGGAGTTGCTAGGAAAGGTGAAAGAGGTTAACGGTGCCAATGTAATTATTGAAAAGATAACGGTACCGGCCGGAGATGCCTTGAAAAACTTGTCTTTCGAACTTAAAAATGAGGTGGAGAACCTGTTTATGGTTCTGGCTGCGGAAGTAGACGGTAAACCTCAGATTGCTGTGGTCATTGGTGATAGTTTGCTTAAGGAAAAAGACCTGAATGCAGGGGCCATTGTCAGAGAGCTTGCCAAAGAGATCAAAGGCGGAGGTGGCGGTCAGCCATTTTTCGCCACGGCAGGTGGTAAAGATATCAATGGACTTGATAAGGTTTTGGAGAAAGCCAGGACTATCATTTAATTTGGAGTAATGGATAAATCGATCAGAGATAAATACACGGCAGTAATAGGGCTTGAAGTGCATGCGCAGTTACTGACCAAAACCAAAATATACAATTCCGATTCGGCGGAGTATGGCAGTTTGCCCAATACCAATGTCAGTGTTATCACACTCGGGCATCCGGGCACTTTACCTAAATTGAATAAAAAGGTGGTAGAGTATGCCATTAAAATGGGATTGGCCTGTAATTGTGATATCAGCCGTGTACAAATATTTGATCGTAAAAACTACTTTTATCCCGACTTGCCAAAGGGCTATCAGCTTACCCAGGACCGAACTCCCATCTGTATGAAGGGGTTTGTCAGAGTCTCACCCAGAAACGGTGAGCCCCGGGATATACATCTTAACAGGATTCATATCGAGGAAGATGCAGGAAAGTCAATTCACCTTGAAGGAGAGGCCGATACCTTGGTTGATTTCAACAGGGCAGGAGTGCCCCTGATCGAAATTGTGACCGAACCGGATATAAGGACTTCGGATGAGGCCTATTCGTTCTTGACAGAAGTAAGAAGGCTGGTGCGTTACCTGGATATTTGTGACGGCAACATGGAGGAAGGATCGCTGCGTTGTGATGCCAACATTTCCATCATGCCTAAGGGGTCTAAAACTTTTGGTAAGAAGGTCGAGGTAAAAAACATGAACTCGATCAGGAATGTACAGCGTGCCATAGACCATGAAATAGAAAGGCAGATATTAGCCGTAGAGAGAGGCGAAGAGATATTCTCGGAAACAAGAACATTTGATGCCAATACAGGCACCACTTCCGGCATGCGGACGAAGGAGGAATTGAACGATTACCGGTATTTCCCGGATCCGGACCTTAGCCCTTTGCATGTAACGGAGGAGTGGCTAAAGTCCATAGAGGAAAACATGCCGAGTCTGCCGCATGAGCTTTTCAATAAGTATGTGAAGGAGTTTAACCTTCCTGAATATGATGCCCTTGTACTTACCGATACCAAAGAGATAGCCCTCTACTTTGAGGACCTCTGTGCTAAGACTACCAATTTCAAGGCGGCTTCTAACTGGGTAATGGGACCGGTAAAATCATATCTGAATGATCAAAACCTGCAAATTGATGACCTGCCACTGCCCACTGACCGACTGGCTGAACTGATCCGGTTGGTAGATGATAATAAAGTAAGTTTTTCTGTGGCCTCTCAAAAGGTGTTTCCGGAGATGGTAAAGTTAAAAGGTAGCAAAACGGCCCTGGAGACTGCGGAAGCTCTTAACCTCGTACAGGATAGTAACAGCGACGCTATAAGTATATTGGTAGACGAGATCGTTGCTGAATTCCCGGACAAAGCGGCTGCTTATAAAAAAGGTCACAAAGGATTGTTGGGCATGTTTATGGGAGAGGTGATGAAGCGGAGCAATGGGAAAATTGACCCCAAAATGGCTAATGAACTGTTGAGAAGCAAATTAAGTTAATAAAGGCAAAAATATGTATATGAACTTTTTAAGAATAGTATTGATATCTGTAGTTTCTTTTTGGGCTTGTTCATCCAATCCTGCATCAGAGCAAAGCAGTGAGGACATGATCACCCTTTCAGGAACTGTTGGCTACCCTCAGAGCGGACTGATCATCCTTGAAAAATTTAATGGAAATGTTCCGGTGCCGCACGACACTCTTGCTTTAAACGAAAAGGACTACACTTACAGTGAGCAGGTAAAGGTAGAAAACCCCGGATATTACCGCCTTAACTTTTACGGAAAGCAATTTGTGCCTTTGATTCTTGACAAAGATGATGTAGTGGTCAATGTAGACGGCAACAGCCAGCAGGGATTTTATGAAGTGAAAGGATCAAGAGATCATGATTTCATCAATGAGGTGCAGGAAATGGCCAAGAAATTCCAGTCTTCCGAAGGCGTACAAAGCATTAACCAGAGATTCAAAGATGCCAGCCAGACCGGTGATGAATCGGCAATGAATGCATTAAGGGAAGAGTACCTGGTACTTGACGCACAACTCAAAGAGGATTTGAAAGCGAAAATAGACTCGCTTGGAGCATCTCTCGGAGTAGTGGAGATTTTGAAATCAGGCCGTTACCTGGATAAGGACGAGCATCATGATTTCTTTGTGAAATATGCTGACCTGCTTGAAAAGGAAATGCCTGATTCTCCAATTGCACAGGAGTTTATTCAGGAAGTAGAGCAAAGCAAAAAGCTGGCTATAGGCCAGGTTGCCCCTGACATTGCCTTGCCTAATCCTGATGGTGAAATTGTAAAGCTTTCTTCATTACGTGGCAACTATGTACTGGTGGATTTCTGGGCAAAATGGTGTAAGCCATGCCGTATGGAAAATCCTAATGTGGTGAGGATGTACAACAAATACAATGATAAGGGCTTTGAGGTTTATGGTGTATCTCTGGACAGAAAGCGTGAGGACTGGCTTGAGGCTATCGAGCAGGACCAACTGCACTGGACGCAGGTGTCTGACCTCAAATTCTGGAACTCCGAGGCAGCAAGGCTGTATAATGTGAATTCAATACCTTTTGCCCTTTTACTTGATCCTGAAGGAAAAATCATAGGCAAAAACCTTCGGGGACAGGCACTGGAAAACAAGCTGGAAGAAATATTCAGCGCAAAGGCTGAATAAAAACCGCCTGATCACAAGTCAGGAACTCCATCCGCTTTAAGTGAAATTATTACGGGCCGGTGATCGGAAACATGATCTTCATAAACACCGATACACTGGTCCAAAGCTACCGTTTTGGTGGTAATGTGATTATCAGCCAACTCATTGCTAATAAGAATGTGGTCGATATGTGCCGGCCAGGAAGGATAGCTCCAGTGTTCTTTGCCCTTCAGGCTTATCTCCCTATCTGCAAAGGTATAATTGGCTTCATCCTTAATAAAGTTGGCAAAAGGAGTGTCATTTGATATTTCATCATTGAAATCACCGAGTACAATTACATTTTGACGGCTGAGGGAGTCATCAACATACTGTTTTAGCATCATACTCGCTTTTTCCCTTCTAACCTTGCCATCATCACAGCATTTGAGATGAATATTGATCAGGGTCACTTTCAGGCCATTTTTGTGTTGTACGGTTAGTAGTATTGGCTGACGTGGGAACTCGTACCGGTTTTCAGGGAAAATACTCCTTGAGGCACTTACAGCAATAATTTCTGATGTGTTGTACAAAAAGCCCGTTTCTATACCACCGCGAACGTCCTGGTAAACGCCTTTCCATCCATCGATTTCATCTGCCAGCTTCATGAAATCTTCAGGAGAATCTATTTCCTGTACAGCAATAACATCAGCATTGGAAGCTTTGATGATGCTGCTTACCAGGCAAAAAGTAGTGCTGTCTTTTGGGAAATGCTCAATATTCCAGGTCATGACCTCTAAAGTTTCCGGAGAGCGACGGCTTATACAAGGAGATAGCACATCAGATAAGGGAGCACAAGCTGTGTCATTGTCACTCGATACCGGTAACTGGCGATTGCTGCACCATGTTGAAATGATGGCAACCAACAAAAGCAGGGTCTGTCTCATAAGCAATTTTAATGAGCGGCAAATCTAAACAAACAACTTTTACGACCCAGCTTTATCCGATTTATTTCATGAGCAGCGTACCGCTCAGGTATTTGAGTTCTATTTCGGCCTGTTTGGCGGCAAAGGCGGCATTTTGATATCGTATTTCAGCATTGATCAGGTTGATCTGGGACTCACGCAGTTCCAGGGCATTAGACAGGCCAATCTGGTACCTTTCCTGAGCTATTTCGTTGTTTTCTTTGGCCACGCTGAGGTTTTCCTTTTCCAGCTTTAGCAGGTCAAGGTTATTCCGGTAGTTGATATACCTCGTTTTAATATCTGTGGTGAAAGCCAGCAACTGGTCTTTGTACTGATACTGGGCTGTTTCGTACTGGATTTTGGCATTGGATAACCTTCGGTTGACATTGAACCCGTCGAAAAGGGTCCAACGGGCGGTAACACCATAGGTAATGTCATCAGAATTTCCACTTAAAACGAACCCGGCCGGTGTTTCAAAGCTGGAATGCGTATAGTCTGCAAAAAGACCGACCTCAGGCAGCCGGTCGCCTTCCACTATTTTTTTATCATTCAGGGCAATGACCTGGTCCCTTTTCAAAGCCAATAGCTGGGCATTTTGTGATTCTAACCGGTCCAGTAGTTCACTTAACGCGATATCAGGATCATTTTCTATTTCATAGTTAATGATAAAGTTAAGCGAGTCCTGGTCAATCGCCATTAACTGCATGAGCTCAAACTTTCTGACTGCAAGCAATTCCAGTTGTTTGATCATAGACGATTTGTCCGCATTCAGGTCAACCTGCGCCTGAAGAAATTCTATTTTAGAAGCTTTGCCCAGTTCATACTTATCCTTAGACACTTTCAGTCTTTCTTCGGATAACCCTACATTGCTTTCAAACAGCAGCAGTCGTTCCTTTTCCAGGGCGGCGCTGTAGAAAGCGGCAGTCACATTATAAACCAGAAGCTCAATTTGTGCCCTTGTCTGGTCTTCACTTTGTTTGTTCAGGGCTTCCAACTGGTCATAAGTGGTGAACATTTTTAAGCCGTCAAAAATGGTCCAGTTGAGTGTAGCGCCATAAGTCTCGCGCTGGCTTTTTGCCCCACTGTCACTGACATCACCTGTTGCCCTTTGCTGTTCAAAGCTCTGTACGCCATAGTCACGATTGTAGTTGGCGGTAACCGTTGGGAGGAAACCTGCATTACCGAGGGTATGGTTATTTTGAGCTATCTCTTCGTTATTCCGCGCTATTTTTATGGAATAGTTGTTTTCCAGGGCTGTCTCTATGGCTTTTTCCAGTGTCAGCTCTTCCTGGGCCATCATTGGTGTAGCCCATAAAACAATAAAGGTAATGACCAGAGCCAATCTCATCATAATCTTGCTAATCTTTTGTGTTTGCTGGTGATGTAAGTGTATACCGCGGGTATAACAAATAAGGTCAGAATGGTAGCGAACAGCATACCGCCAATAACTGCAATACCCATCGAAACGCGGCTTTCGGAGCCTGCTCCCAAGGCCAGGGCAATAGGCAAAATACCCAGGATTGTTGATAAACTGGTCATCAATATAGGCCTGAAACGAGCTTTGGCGGCTCCAATGATGGCTTCTTTAATGTCCATGTCGTGCGCTTTCCTCTGGTTAGCAAACTCAACGATCAGAATACCGTTTTTCGTCACCAGGCCGATAAGCATGATGATACCGATCTGGCTGAATATATTGAGCGTTTCCCCAAAGAACCAAAGGGATAAAAGCGTACCGGCAAGGGCGAGTGGCACGGTAAACATGATGATCAGAGGATCCCTGAAACTTTCAAATTGAGCGGCCAGCACCAGATAAATCAGTATGAGGGCGAAGCCAAAGGCAAAATACAGGTTATTGGCACTCTCCTGGTACTCCAGCGAGCTTCCGGCGAGGGCAGTACTAAAGGACCCGTCCAGTACCTCTGCCGCTATCCTGTCCATTTCATCCAGACCGGCACCCAAAGTGTAGCCGGGGGCAAGGCTGGCAGAGAATGTGGCCGAAGCAAACCTGTTGTAACGGAAAAGCTGGGGAGGTGTACTCTTCTCTTCAAGGGTTACCAGATTATCCATTTGCACGATTTCCCCTTCATCATTTTTGACATAAATAGAGCGTAAGTCGAGAGGATCGTTACGGTTTTCCCTTTCTACCTGACCGATAATGTAGTACTGTTTGCCATCTTTCACAAAATAACCGAACCTCTGACCGCTTAGGGTCAATTGCAGGGTCTGGGCCACGTTGCGCACGGATACACCCAAGTCCCTGGCCTTGTCACGGTTGATGGTAACGTTGAGTTCAGGCTTGTTAAATTTCAGGTCGAGGTCCACGAAGTCAAAAATCGAGCTTGCCTGTGCTTTTTCCTGAAACTCAGGAAGTACGTTCTTCAATTGCTCCAGGTTTGGCGCCTGGATAACGAATTGTACAGGAAGGCCACCGCGCCTGTCTCCAATGGTTTGAGGCTGGGTCACAAAGGCTCGGGCACGAGTATTTTTTGCAATTTTTGGTTTCAGTGCATCTACTATTTCACTTTGGCTGCGCTCCCTCTTTTCGGCATCTTTCAGCTTTACGATCACAAAAGCGGAGTTTACAGATGAAGACGCACCAAAACCCGGAGAAGTAATAGAAATAATGGATTCATTTTCAGGGACTTCTTCCTGGGTCATGTCTATCATTTGGTCTACATAGAAGTCCATATACTCAAAGGTTGCACCTTCCGGACCGGTAGCAATTACCCTGAAAGTACCTCTGTCCTCCAGCGGAGCCAGCTCGTCTGGCAATTGTTTGATAAGGGCATATATGGCAAAGCCGGAAATGATTACAATAACAAAGGCTACCCAGCGGTGCTTCATGAAAGAGTCCAGGGCATTGCCGTAGACATTGTTAAGCTTAACAAAGAAGGGCTCGGTTTTTCTGTAAAGCCAGTTGTGCCTTTCGCGCCTTTTGAGCAATTTGGAAGAGAGCATAGGCGTAAGCGTAAGTGCCACAAAGCTGGAAATGATCACCGATCCAGCCACCACAAGGCCGAATTCGCGGAAAAGACGTCCGGTAATACCCTGCAGGAAGATGATAGGAAAGAAAACTGCTGATAAGGCCACCGTTGTGGATATTACTGCAAAGAATATCTCTTCCGTACCTCTTTTACCGGCTTGCATCGGCTCTTCGCCACCTTCAATTTTCGAATAGATGTTTTCGAGTACTACAATGGCATCATCCACTACCAGACCAATGGCCAGCACAATACCCAGCATGGTGAGTACATTGATGGAGAAGTTGAACAGGTACATTAAGAAGAATGCACCGATCAAAGCAATAGGTACGGTAATAACAGGAATAAATGTGGTGCGCCAGTCGCGAAGGAATATAAAGATAATGAGCACCACCAGGAAGAAGGCGAGGTAGATGGTCTGCTCTACTTCATTGATGGAGTCCTGTATATATTCAGTGTTATCAAATGCCACGGAGACATCAATATCGTCAGGCAGGTTCTTTTTTATGCCTTCCAGACGTTTATAAAAGTCTTCGGCAATACTAAGGTTATTGGTGCCCGGTTGGGGGACAATGGCTGTCATCACCATAGGGATACCGTCATTTTTTAGCACCGTACGATCATTTTCAGGGAAGAATTCTGCCCGGCCTACATCCCTGAACCGGATGATCGCCTCTTCATCTTCACGGATGATGAGGTTGTTGTATTGTTCAGGTGTATTAAGCCGTCCAAGCGTCCTTACGGTCAGCTCTGTGGCAGAGCCTTCGATCCTTCCTGACGGTAGTTCCAGGTTCTGGGCATTAACGGCTTCGTAAACGTCCAGCGGGGTCACCTGATAGGCTGCCAGCTTTTCGGGATCCATCCATAACCTGATGGAGTATCTTTTTTCGCCCCAAACCCTTACTTCACTTACCCCTTCAATGGTCTGGAAATTTTCTTTAAAGGTGTTGTCAGCTATTTCCGACATTTCAAGCAGGTTCCTTTTTTTACTAAAGATCCTGAGTGCAATAATAGGAGAGGAGTCTGCATCTGCCTTGGAAACAATAGGAGGGTCTGCATCAGGCGGCAGGTTCCGTACGGCACGCGAAACCTTGTCGCGCACGTCATTGGCTGCAGCTTCCAGGTCAGTGTCGAGTCCGAACTCCACACGAATGGTACTGCGGCCTTCACGGGAAACGGAACTTAAAGTTTTGATCCCTTCAATACCGTTAATGGACTCTTCGAGTGGCTCCGTTATCTGTGTTTCGATCACGTCGGAGTTTGCCCCGGCATAGCTGGTTGAAACGGTAATAATAGGAGGGTCAACGCTGGGATATTCCCTTACACCTAGGAAATTAAAACCCACCAGACCAAACAGTATAATGGTTATTGACATTACAATAGCCAATACCGGTCTGTCAATACTAATACTGGATAGACTACTCATTGTCTTGAATTTCTATGTCAACAGAAGTGCCCTGCCTGAGCTGGAGTGTACCGGAAGTGATTACTGTATCTCCCGGGTTTAAACCTGACGTTACCTGGATCTGGTCTGCAGTTCGGATGCCCGTTTCGATGGGTTTAGACTGGGCCACGCCGTTTTGATAAACAAAAACCTTTTTACCATTAAGTTCCGGGATTACCGCCTCAGTCGGGATCATTATAGCACTTTCATAGCTATTGAGGGTAAGCTGGATTTTAGCAAATTGCCCTGGTAGCAGCTTATTTTCTTCGTTTCCACTGGTAGCCCTGATTCTCAAGCTCCGTGTTTTTGGGTCGATCTGAGGCTCTATGGCATAGATCTCACCGGTAAATGTCTCTTCATTGGCATCAGTGGTAAAAGTAATTTTATCTCCGGCATTTACCTGCGAGGAGTATTTGCCAGGAACTGAAAACTCTATTTTGATTGGGTTGATGCTATATAGAGTGGCTATATTGTCGGAAGGGTTGAGGTAACTCCCCACACTTACGGAGCGCAAGCCAATGACACCACTGAAAGGAGCACGGATCTGGTGCTTGTCCAGCCTTACCTGTCTTACTTTGATATCAGAGCGGGTGGTATTCAAAGTAGTAAGGGCGGTTTCGTATTCTTCCTGACTTATGGCCTCTCTCTGGAGAAGCTGTTTCTGACGGTATTCAATGTCTTCGTTGAGCCTTCTTGTAAATTGAAGTTTTTCAATTTCCGCTCTTACCTCGTCATCATTCAACTGTACCAGTAGCTGTCCTTTCTTTACCCGCTCGCCTTCTTTAAAATATATCTTTTCAACAACTCCGGCAACCTCAGAACGTAACGTCACAGATTCATTGGCCATTAAAGACCCTGTAGACCTCAGGTTATTGTCCAGGTTTGAGGCATTGGCAACTACGGCTGTTACCGGTAGTTTATCTGATTGTGGGGAAGTTGGCTCGGCACTCTCTGCAGCATTTTCATCGCCAAAGTCCAACTGAGGGTAAATAATAAACCCAATTGCAGCTAAGACGATGACTATGATCAGGATTTTCTTTACTGTTGAATTCATAACTTGTAATTATCCTGCAAAGTAATGTTTAAACACCGGGTCAAGCATTACCGCTTATAAAATTATGGCATGCGCTTAAACAAAAAAGCAAATACAATTTAAGTAGTATTTGCTAAACATGGTCTCTATATACTCAAATAAAAGATATTTACCCGAGAGCTATTCCGCGGTATCAGCTACAATGCTTTCGTCATCCAAGAGTCGCTGGGCACGGAACTGGTGTTGTTGCAGGACGGGAAGGTTGGTATCTATCCAATCCTTAATAGGGTGAGTATAGGCAATGTTCTGTATGGCATTTTGATATTTATCTATATCCTTTTTGTGGCCTTCGACCATCATTTTCAGGAAGTTTTCATTAAACTCAGTATCCGTCATAGCAAGTTTTTGTACCTTTTTTTCATGGGCAGGGTCAAGGCCTTCTACAATTTTAAGGTTTTGCCCCGCGGCTATTTCTTTAAGCTTGGCCAGGGATTGCTTATGATCAGTCATTAAATTTTGGGCATATCCGGCTACCGCCTCATTGGTGGTCTTATCTTTAACCAGGTCTGCAATTTTGATTTGCATAATGTCGATCATGGCCGCTTCCTGCATGAAATTATTGATCTCCAATTCATCCCAGGTTTCGCCTTCTGCTATTTCACGTTCTTTGTACTGGGTTTCATCGTCTTCTATGAGGTTTTCGTCCCCGCTGTCAACCTTACTTTTTTGCGAGTCACAGCTTATCAAGCCAAACAATATGGCCGCGAGTAGTACTAATTTTATATATTGAAGTTTCATGGTTATGCTCCGTTGGTTTAATGGTATCACTTACCTAGTAAACCTGTGGAACGGGCATAATGTTTAAAGGGAAAAGGAGCCGGAAGAGTAGCTTTTATATAAAAGGAGAGCCTGATAACGCTCCCCTGGTCAGAATCTATTTTTTATCAGAGATAACCCCGGTATATTTGAATGTCCGGTCTTCACCGCTGTCTATACCTTTGGCTACTACGTCGGCTTCAATGTGCCACTGGCCCTCTTCCGATTTCCTGCCTTTGAGGGTGCCACTGATGATGGGGTTATAACCTCTGTCCATGCACCGGCACTCGCTGATAAGTACATACGCTTGTTTTTCTTTCCAGGCTTCCCCGGTAATTTCAAATGTTTTGGCATGTTCAGGAATGTCAAACACCAGCGTGGTTGTAACCTGAGCATCGACCCGGGGATCGCCACCATGCACTGTTTTGATTTCAAAAACTATGCATTTGCCTTTTTCCATCTTCACACCTTCTTCGGTGTGGGTCAGTTTTTTATTGTAATTGATGGTGACTTCCGGCATATCGGATTTGGGCTCTTGCTGGGCATGAGTAGTGGCAGAAGCCGCCACTACCAATACTAAAGCTGAGATTAAGCTGTAAATATTTTTAATCCTCATGAATAACAATTTTGTTGATTTTGTCGCCCTGACGGATCAGGTCTATTACTTCCAGGCCTTCAACTACCTTGCCAAAACAAGTGTGGTGCCTGTCGAGTCCGGCGGTGTTGTCCCTACTGTGACAGATAAAAAACTGGCTTCCGCCGGTGTTTCTTCCGGCATGTGCCATGGAAATAACGCCCCGGTCGTGGTATTGATTGTCACCATCCAGCTCACAATTGATTTTATAACCGGGACCTCCATATCCGGTACCCTCGGGGCATCCACCCTGGATAACGAAATTAGGGATTACTCTATGGAAAGTAAGGCCGTCGTAGAATCCTTTTTTTGAAAGGTCAATGAAGTTCTTTACAGTGTTGGGAGCGTCTTTCTCATAAAACTCCAACTTCATCGTACCTTTTTCGGTAATTATTTCTGCTGTTTTCATCTGGGAATTTGATCTGAATATTGTGTTTTCTAAAGTTTAGGTGCAAAAAACTTTTTTGCGAATCTTTTGCGTAAAGCTACCAAATTTCTCTGTTAATCCGTTTATTTTGTATGCATGCTGAGTATCCAAACTAAAATGAAGCTGATCAACTGGTGGCCGCCTATGCTAGGTACAGGTATCAGTTTAAAGAAGGTGTCCAAAGACATGACCACTTTTGAAGTGATCATGAAGCTGAGGTGGTATAACCGCAACCTGGTTGGCATACACTATGGAGGTTCGCTTTACTCCATGTGCGACCCATGGTATATGTTTATCTTGATGGCGAATTTGGGCAAAGGCTATGTAGTGATGGACAAGGCTGCTGCTATCAGGTACAAGAAACCCGGAAGAGGCACTTTAAAGTGTGTTTTTCATATTAGTAAATCTGAAATAAAGGAGATACGCAGTGAGATCGACATGATCGGAAAGAAAGACTACACCTTTACCTGCGAAGTAATGGATGAAGAAGGGGAGGTGGTGACCGAAGTGGACAAGGTGGTATATGTGCGGAAGAAGGATTTTGACTTTGAAGCTCTGGAAAAGGAGAAAGAGGCGGGCAATACTAAAATTCCAGGGTAAGCTGGTAGGAGACCGGTTCTTCTATTTCATGGTTCAGGTTGGAGATGGCAAGCCCCAGTAGCCTGATCTTTACATCAGCCGTATCGAAGGTTGTCAGTAACTCCTCATAGAGCGAGGTGATCTGCTTTTCATTTTCTATCCATTTCGTAATGGTTTTGCTTCGTGTAATCTGTTGAAAATCGTGGAATTTTACTTTTAAAGTAAGGGTCTTGCCCTTTGTGTTTGACCTATCCATCCGGTTGACCAGTGTTTCTTTAATGCTCTCAAGTTCTTTCCTGATTTCGTCAGGCTGAGTGAGGTCATGTGAAAATGTGTTTTCGGCACCCAGCGATTTACGGATGCGGTGCGGGTTCACTTCACGGTCGTCAATAGCACGGGCTATTCGGTAGTAGTACCTGCCGGATTTACCAAACCTGATAGCCAGATCGGATTCGCTGTATTTTTTCAGATCAAGGCCATTTTTGATTCCCATTTTGTGCATTTTCTCGGCTGTTACTTTGCCTATGCCAAAGAAGCGCTCAATAGGCAGGGCTTCTACATAAGCTTCCGCTTTCTCCGGGGGAATAAGGAAAAGGCCGTCAGGTTTGTTGACATCGGAGGCTGTTTTTGCCAGGAATTTGTTAATAGAGATGCCGGCAGAAGCCGTGAGTTGGGTTTTTTCTTTGATCCGTGCTTTGATCTCGCGCGCGATAAGGGTAGCGGAAGGCATATTCTTTTTGTTATGGGTTACATCCAGGTAGGCCTCATCAAGGGAAAGCGGCTCTACCAGGTCGGTATACTCAAAGAAAATTTCCCTGATTTGATTAGACACTGCTTTGTAGGCATCAAACCTTGGTTTAACAAAGATCAGGTCAGGGCATTTGCGTGCTGCTATGGAGGATGGCATAGCGGAGCGGACTCCAAATTTGCGGGCTTCATAGCTGGCTGCAGCCACCACACCTCTGTCGGAGCTTCCCCCAACAGCGACGGGCTTTCCTTTTAATGCGGGATTGTCCCGTTGCTCTACAGAGGCAAAAAAGGCATCCATGTCTATATGTATAATCTTTCTCATGTAATAATAAGCCCTGGCTTGCAATGGTTTATACGGCGAATTGAACCCTCCGGATTTATTGTGCCTGCCGGGATCAAAATTAGTTGAATTATTTTATTTGATCTTTCTGAAAAGGTATAGGATATTTGCGGTCTGATTTGTGAATGATGAGTAAAAAGAAACTGTTTTTTTTATTTGCATTGATTTTTTTCGGGGCGATGATCTACATCACCTACGATATTTCAATGCGTACTACCTTCCCTGGATCAAAACCACAGCTAAAGGAGCGATTGCTCCATGGTGACAAGCAGCAGAACGATACTGCGGCTGTTGATAGTCTTGATAAAGTGCAATTCAACGACGATTAATGCAATTCGTCGGGTATATTGGGTTGTTTATCGATCGCTGATTGATAGAATCAGGGAAGCGTTGTAAGTTAGTATCAATTAAAGCCAACTATAGACAACAAAGAAATCCCTTGAGGCCAGGTCCTTGAGGGATTTTTTTATTTACACCACTTTGTTTCTGCCGTTTTACTGTTTTTCAGCCCCGCAAGTCCAGGATCAAGCCGAATTTCTGGGGAAACACTAAGTTTTCATGGATCAGTCGGAATTTCTGGGGAGCCCCTAACACTTTCACTTTGCTGACAGACAGTTGTTAATAGCAATCGGCAAAAGCAGTAGGCAAAGGCGTATAATATAATAATAAGCTCGGTTTACTGACTTTCAGTATCCAGTTTCACTTTACTTGTTTTACTCCCCAAACCATTTACTCACAGGTTTTACGCTTGTTCCCAAGTCCACCCCTACAAGTCCTCCTGGCGGTAGGAAGGAGTAAACTAAATGCGGAAAAGATACTCCTGAGAAGACACCTATCTTGTTGAACAGTACTTCTATTGACCGTTTCGGTCACTGGGCGGCAATATATGCCGTTGGTCGTAGAGGGGTTTGCAACTGAGCAGGAGGGTGTTACCTTTGAATCAATTAAAGCCAACTATAGACAACGAAATTTCCCCTGGAGCAAGGTCTTCAGGGGATTTTTTGTTAAAAGTAATTGGTATTTTCAAGGGGATTATAATTGAAAAGAAGCGGATCAAGCGGAATTTCTGGGGGAGACCCTAAATTTTCACCTCTTTGCTGACAGACAGTTGTTAATCAGCAATCGGCAAAAGCAGTAGGCAACTCGGTATAATAATAACCATAAGCGCGGTTTACTGATTTTAGTGGCAAGTTTTACATTACTTGCTTTACTTTCCAGTCCATTTACTCCACAGGTTTTACGTTTGTTCCAAAGAAGCTCGTCATCCTGAAATTTTTGCTTTATGCGCAGAATATCATAGCTGAACTTTATAGAAAATATTCAGGATCTCCTGGATCAGGGGCAGTTCATGAGCCCTTTAACTACACACTTACTTATACGATCCCGCAAAGAACACAGCTGCACCAACCTGCATAATGTTAAATGTATGTAAACCAAAATGCCCTGGAGTCCTCTTCGAGAAGACATCCGCTGGGAAGGCTAAAAAGTATTCGGTGATTTTGGAGAATTGTACTAAAAGAAAATAGACCTTCATCCTGAAATTTTCTTTTTCATACATAGGGATATCATTGCTGAATTTCATAAAAAAATATGTAGGATCTCCCGGATCAGAGGCAGAGCATGACCCACTGTGTTAGACTTTGCAAATGCATCTCTTGCTACGTAGTACTTTTATTGACTGGTACGGCAACTTGACGGCGGTATATGCCACTGGTCGTGGTGGTGTTTGCAACTGAGCGGGAGGGTGTTACCTTTGAATCAATTAAAGCCAACTATAGACAACGAAATTTCCCCTGGAGCAAGGTCTTCAGGGGATTTTTTGTTATATTCCTTTTGGCCTGCTGCGCTTACAAGATATCCCTTTTCAATTAAAACAAGCTTTGATACCTGCTAAGCCGGCCTAATGTCAGGCGTATGCGGGCTAAGATACGGATCAAGCTGAATTTCTGGGGAGACCTTGAAATTTTTACCTCTTTGCTGACAGACAGTTGTTAATAGCAATCGGCAAAAGCAATCGGCAAACTCGTATAATATAACAATAAGCGCGGTTTACTGATTTTCAGTGGCAAGTTTCACATTACTTGTTTTACTTTCCAATCTATTTACTCCACAGGTTTTACGCTTGCCCCTAAGATACTGCAGAGTATCTTCCTCAGTTTTTGCATGGAATAATCAATAAGCAAGAACCAACCTAGTCAATTCCTCCCTTACATCAGGATGACTTGCTGTATGAAGGCCTGCGGTGTTAGACTTTGTGCAAATGCGTGCCTTGCGGTATGGCGAAGTCTTAGCTGTTTGTTATATGGGTGTGCTTAATTACCTTCCTTGAGTATTTTCTGGTAGTAAACAGGCTTTTGTGCTTAATTTTGCGCTTAAGCAAGCTATTATATCACCATTGTTCACTTATTGTACACCTGCTTTTCTGTAGGTGTATACCCCATATAAGCAATTATATAGCTGTTGCCAGCAACGGATTTATTCTCTTTGACTTTGCGTATAGCGGCAATGTTGTTTGCCATGATTTTACGCAAAAGTTAAAGTTTAAACTCGTAAATTGAATAAGGAGGCAACCAATGCAAAGCTATCTCCGTGATGAGGGCAAAAGGTCGAAAAATACAGTTAACCCTGGCTATGACATGATCTTGATAGAGGGATGTAAAAGTAAAAATAGAGAGAGTCAACGTATGCTGTATAAGCATTACTACGGCTATGCCATGAGCATATGTGTCAGGTATGCTCAGGATCAGGAAGAAGCCAGGGAAATCTTGAATGATGGTTTTATGAAGGTTTTTGCTAAAATTGATATGTATGATCCGAAGAAGTCATTCAAAGGGTGGCTCAGAAGAATACTTATCAACACGGCCATTGACCATTTCAGGGCAAATAAAAAGCATTATTATCATGCGGATATCACTGAGGGGCACGATCAGATGGACAGTGTGGATGTGGTGGACGACATGTCGCATAATGATATTCTTGAACTGGTCCAGAAACTTTCTCCCATGTACAGGACGGTATTTAGTTTGTATGCCATTGATGGGTACAACCACGAGGAGATAGCAAAGCAGTTGGGGATTTCGGTTGGGACTTCAAAATCCAATTTGTCCAAAGCCAGGGCCAATTTGAGAAAGATGTTAATGAAGTTGAATAGAGAAATTTATGAGCAATATATCTGACAAGGATTTAGATAAGCTGTTTAGGGAGGCTGCAGAAGGGTATCAGACATCTTTTGATGAATCTGCCTGGGAGGATATGGAGCGGAGAATGGACGACGGAGGTGACGATGGGTTCTCTTATTTCAAGATCCTGGGTGGCATCATTGGCATTTTATTGCTTGGCTCCGTCGTGATCTGGTGGGTTTCTTCCGAAAATCAAGGGGTGCTTTCCGGAGGTGAGATTTCACAGGTAGCAACTCAATCTCAACCTCAATCTCAATCGATAGAAGGAATTGAAGCCAGTGGTGTGGACGCTGAAAATGCTTCCGGGAAAAGCGGACAAGATATACCTGACAGGGCCGTAGGGGGCGAAGAAGAGCCTAAACAACAGACCTCTCAAAGTAATATGGGTGATCAGGGCAATGATAAAACGGGTCAAAATAGCAATTCAGGAGAGCGTGATGAATCCGGACAGCATTTGAGGAATGAGCATACTAATGACCAGCAACATTTGAATCATGGATCTGGTACTAAGGGTGAGTCTCATGGCTCTGGCACTAAGGGTGAACAGTTAGAAAAGGGTTCTGGCAAGTTGGGAAGGAATATAGTCGATGCCTCAGCCAGACAGAAAAACCGTAACGATGTGAGAAATAAAGCCTATTTAACTGATGTCAACGAAAATCAATCGGATAAGCATGTGGCGAAAGCAATAAAAAGTGCAGGAGAAGCAGGAAGAATAGACAGCGAAGGGGATAGCGCTGATAGCTTGTGGCTGAAGGAAACCAAAGAAAGTGGGTTTTCGGGCAGTAAGGATGAAAGAAATCCTACAGGCTTAAAGCTCACTGTTGGCAATGGAGAAATGGTGTCTGACCGGCAAAGTAATGATAAAAATGGGGTTGAGGGGGAAGTTACCGACCAGGCATCAACTCATGTTAAGGCTCATGGAGGCAATGATAAGGAAGGTGAAATTCTTGCCTATAGAAATAAGGAGGTACCCTTAGCGGATAACGGTAATTCCGAACCGGAGGATAGTGATGACAAGGCATTGAAGTTAAGTGCAGAAAAAGAAGGCGATGATCCATATTCGAAGGATAAACACGGAAAAGACAGGCAGGTATGGGTGTACAGTCCGGCATTTCTAAACAGTATGAGCTATCTGGATTATGAGTACCCATATTCGTTTGATCATCGCGAATTGAATAAAGTTGAGGAGCCGGTACGCAGTGATGTGGAAGAGAAAGAGCAGGCGGGCAGAAGGAGGCTTGCCCTGAAAATCACCTATTCGCCTGATTTGACCTCCGTAGGCTATTTTGAACCTGACAGGCCGGGAAGTAACTTTGGTTTAATGGGCTCATACTTCATTAACAGGTGGAGTATTTCAACAGGAGCTATTTATTCTCGCAAGATCTATTTTAGTGAGGAGAGTTCAGGGGGTGGTTATTACTCCGGCCCGAGCGATTTTACCAGAATAGATGGCGATTGTAAGGTCGTGGATATTCCTATAAACATTAGCTACTACCTGAGCAACAATATCAATCATGGTTTTTACTTCTCCACCGGTTTTTCAAGCTACATCATGCTTAAGGAGAATTATGACTTCCTTACGAGAAGCAATGGTACTGAAAGGGAGTGGTCAAGTGAATACGAAAATGAAAACAATCATTTTTTCAGCATACTTAACCTGTCTATAGGCTATGAAAGGCAGATTAAAAACAGGTTTTTTATTCAATTGGAACCATTTGTGAAAGCACCTGTCTCGGGTATAGGAGAGGGGAAGGTCGACCTGGTTTCCACGGGTGCATTTTTAAATCTGATGTATAAATTCAATCATTAATCAATAAATAAACCAGACTTTTTTTAATATGAAAAGAACGATAAGGACATGTTGTGTTGCCCTTACCTTGGGACTGTTATGGCTTTCAGGATGTACGAGCGAGAAGGATCCTGCTCCTGTAAATTGTGAAGAATCAGACTTGCAGGTCGGGATTGATCAGGTGCAGAATGTATCGGATTGCCTTGCCGAGGATGGTGGTGTTACCGCTTCTGCGCAGGGTGGACAGGGTGATTTTGAATATAGTGTCAACGGAGTAGACTTTCAGGCATCAGGCGAATTTACAGGACTTTCTGCCGGTAATTATGTGCTAACGGTACGTGATGCCGGGGAATGTGAAGTAACCAGTTCGTTTACCGTAGCCGTGGATGGCTCTTTGCTGGCCATTAACAGTATAACAGCTACAACAGCGGGATGTGAATCTGATGGCGGTGAGATCGTTGTGGATGCCTCGGGAGAAGGTGAACTGTCGTACCAACTTGATAATGGTACTTTTCAGGCTTCCAATACTTTCAGCGGGTTAACTGCAGGTACTTACAGGGTAGTGGTAAAAGATGGCGCCGGCTGTCAGATTTTTGCAGAAAAGACCATCCTTAACGGTATAAGCTACGAGCAGCAGGTGAAGGAGATCATTACTACAAATTGTGCAGTCGACGGGTGCCATAATGGTGACCTGGGAGCCAGCCTGAACTGGACTGTTTTTTCCAATGTGAAGGAGCATGCAGATGGTATAAAAAGGCTAACCGGGAATGGCAGCATGCCTCCGTCAACTTCAAATCAGTCATTAACGCAAGAGCAAAAGGACCTTATCGCCTGCTGGGTGGAAGATGGAGCGCTGAATAACTAACTACTACTATAGCATTAAGAGTGATAACAATAACATTAACAACCATGAATCTAAAAGCAAAACTATTAAT
>NZ_SMLW01000650.1:28414-34978 GCF_009711405.1 Fulvivirga kasyanovii
GGCCTATGGGCAGAAGTATAAATCTGTTGAGAGCTATGTCAAATTCTTTTCGGAAGCCACATTGGAAAACATTGCCGCCGATAATAAGGATGGTTCAAGTGTATTTGATGAGGAGAGCAAGCAGATCGTTTTTTCCATTCCCATTACCTCATTCAAGTTTGACAAATCATTGATGCAGGAGCATTTTAATGAAAATTATATGGAGTCAGAAAAATATCCTAAGGCTATATTCAAAGGAGAGGTGCTTAACTATGAGAAGGGAAAGGCAAACCAGAAGGTAACTGCTAAAGGCGACATGACCATCCATGGGGTGACAAGAACGATAAATGTTGACGGCGTGATGGAGTATAAGGACGGTAAGCTCCAACTTAATAGTGTGTTTCCTGTACGCCTGGAAGACTACAAAGTAAAAATACCCCAGGTGCTTTGGCAGAATATCGCCGAGGAAGTGGAGGTGACCATCAACTTTATCTATAAACCAATTTAAGGAAGACAAAACAATGAATTTTAGACTTGCATTCTATCTCTTCATAGCTGCCTTTGCTATGACTATTAACTTACCGCTAATAGCTCAGGACGATTTAATGGATCTTGTGGATGAGCCTGAAGGGAAACAATATACTTCTGCCACCTTCAAAGGTTCGCGGGTGATACTGGGGCATTCTGTAGAAACCAAACATAAAAAGGCGCTTGAATTTCTGATCAGCCACAGGTTCGGCAGGATTAATTCGGGCGGACATAACCTATACGGACTAGACAACGCCAATATCAGGCTGGGCCTTGAATATGGTATAACTGATAACCTGAACCTGGGAGTAGGCAGAAGCTCTTTCGATAAAAGCTATGATGCCTTCGTCAAATATAAGTTTATCAGGCAGGCTACTAATGGTGCTCCGGTGAGTATGATATTGTTTAACAGCCTTGCCGTTAAAACTACTCCCAAAGAAGAGGATGACCCTACATATTCTTTCAACGACAGGCTGGCCACGGTAAGCCAATTGTTGATTGCCAGGAAGTTTAGCAGCAACTTGTCGTTGCAGGTGATGCCTACTTTTGTACATAAAAACAGGGTGGAGATTTTTGATGATAATGATCAGATAGCTATTGGCGTAGGAGGACGTGTCAAGTTAACGCAAAGGTTGGCCTTTAATGCCGAGTATTATTATAGGATCAATCCGCCGGAAAACAGCATTTACAAAAATTCCATAGCGGTTGGTTTTGATATTGAGACTGGTGGGCACGTATTCCAGTTGCACTTCACCAATTCCATCACTGCTATAGAGAGGTCATTCATTACAGAAACCAATGACGACTTTTTTGATGGTGATATTCACTTTGGCTTTAATATTTCAAGGACTTTTCAGTTAGGAGAGAAGAAGCAGAAAGAAGCAGGCTGGTAAGTTTTTTTGTAGTATAAGTTTTCAAACCACTCACGGTTGTATTCAGGCACCATGAGTGGTTTGTTTTTTAGTCTTTTTTATCGCTGAACAAGCCGTGCAGTTCTACATCTATTTTGCTTACTATGTTGGCAAAGTCTTCCTGGTTGGCTACAAAATCCATATTGTTTACATCCACGATCAATATCTTACCGAGGTCGTAACTGCCAATCCACTCCTGATAGCGCTGGTTTAGGTTTTTCAGATAGTCAAGCCTGATGGCATTTTCATAATCCCTGCCTCTCTTCTGGATTTGGCTCACCAGTTTGGGAATATCAGCCTTAAGGTAGATCAGCAGGTCCGGGGCTTCCACATGCTGCAACATGGATTCAAACAGTGTAAGATAGCTGTGGTAATCGCGATCGTTGATGTAATTGGAGCGGTACAGGTTGTTGGCAAAGATGTAAGCATCCTCGTAGATCGTCCTGTCCTGAACGGTTGACTTCCAATTACCACGGATTTTCTTTACCTGCGAAAACCTGCTGTTAAGGAAGTATATCTGCAGGTGAAAGGCCCATCTGTGCATGTCTTCATAGAAATCTGCCAGATAGGGATTGTCTTCTACCGATTCGAGTTCGGCCTCCCATCCGTAGTGGCGGGAAAGCATTTTTGCAAGGGTTGTTTTTCCGGAACCAATGTTGCCGCAAATAGCTATGTGCATGAGAAAAAATAAAATTTGGGAGGGCAAAAGTATTACTTCACGGGTTAAGGAAAAAATAAAAATAAAAAAAGGCCGGTAACCAGCCGGCCCTGGGGCAATAACCTTATTAAAGCACCCTTATGAAGAAGTCTTTACTATGGTTCAAAGGTATCACTACTATCCGTATAGTATAGTTTATTTGTATTACGGATGTGTTATATGTTTGACTATCAGATAATTTTAAGGTAAAGGTTGAGTCAGGAAAGCGATTCTGATTTAAAAGCCTCGCGTAAGATTCTTATTGCGAAAGGCTTAAACAAATTGTATTTTTATAGATAGTGAGGACTTATTCTCTTTAAGGGTTTGATAAACCTTTACATAATGTGGGTTGGATCAATTGAAACAGTCTTCACCAAACAAAAACTTACACACAGGTATTATCTCAATTCTTATGATCAAAAGCTGTTATAAATCAGTTGTTGCGATAATTTAAGTCATCGGAAAGAGGTGCTTAAAGGGATAGTTTCGTAACAACAATTTACAAGGTACTAAAACGGGTAACGGATATGGAACTACGAATGCAACTCAAAAGCGACTTTTTCAATCAAGCAAGTTGGGAACAGCTTTATATAATCACCGATCATTGGAAATCAGACCTTTGCTTTTATCATGATGAGACCAAATTTTTGAAACACCTGGTGGATAGGTACTCCATTTGGCTCACATTACCTGACAATATAGAGCAGGTCCGTCAGGTCTCAGAAAAACTGCAGGTATGCGAGCGCTTTAAAAATGATCTTTTAGACACAATTGCCAGGCACATGAAGCATATCAAAGATATGATTGAGAACCCGTTTGTACACAACGAGCAGGCATTCAGAGAGGAACACGCCCAACTTGAGGAGGATGTCGCAGATTATGTAAAATCGCACAGGAACCTGAAAAAAGAAATATTTGCCATCACCGAAGAGGTAGTGGAAAGCGAAAAGTTACAACACCTGCTGGGACAAAACAATAATTCATAGTACGGCGAACCTGTCCGATTCAAGGTCGAGTATGATGGTATGTTCAATGAAAAGTTTATTGCCGACCATGCCTCCCATACCTGAAAGTGACATCAACAGTCGCTGAAAAGAGCTCATACCCTCGATGTAGGTGACAGTACCGAGGGTTATGGCTGTATCTGCAAATTTTACCTTTGCCATTGAGTTTGCTTGGTAAGCGGTTAATGTATTTGACCAGGAGGTCACCGGAAATGACCGGACATCGCCTTCCGGAGTTCGTAATTCACTCCATTGACCTTTGCTGGTCAATAAGGCAAAAGCACTACTGCCTGTATCGAACATCAAGGTGGTTTTGTTGCCGTTTATGGAAGCCGGAAGCATGATCCTGCGCCCTTCAAAATTCAGTTTATCAAAAGCTATGGGGGTATTCTGTAAATATAAAGGCAGGGTATCGGCCAGTAGTATGAATTGCTTCCGGTAATCGATCACTACTATTTTATTTTCAAGTATATCAGTACCGGCAGTACCGATAATATTGATCGCTCCGTCCTCCCAGTTAATTTCATCGGAGCCATGCTTCATCATTTTAATGGTATGGGCTTGAACCTGTAAACCTGCCAGGTTAAAAGTAAACTTCTCTAGCCTCTCTGCTTCTTCATGCATGGGGACTTTACATCGCTCGCTTATAGCCATCAATTTGCTTTTGTAAAAAACGGAGTAAGGAGCCCCTGTATCCAGTTGCATAAAGAAATTATGATCGCACCCAGGAAGCTGCACTGGTATGAGCAAAGCAGCATAGGCATTGGTACTGTCTGCCTGCCATGTAAGAGGCACATTGTACTCTCCAGGAGCAGTATGGATTTGGTTTGGAGGAGGTTGAAACTTGATTTTAACATACAAATAACCTCCTATACCGCTTAAAATAAGCAATGAAAGTAGTGCGATTAAACTTTTTTTAATCCATCCCATAGTAGTAAGAAATTGAAATTTACAAAAGGACTAAATGATCCTGAACCTAAAGGGAAACAAGGTTTTGTAGTTGCCTTTCTTTAGCTGAATAGCGGCATAGAAGATCATGGTGATATTAATGATATAGGCAATGGCAAATACATAAAATATCCCCAGCCCCGGTTCTGTGCCGTAATGGTATTTGCTAATAAGCTGTGTAAGCAACACCAGCAGGAAAGCCACAAAACTGGCTATGGTCCACATGATCTGAAAACTGATGACACTTCTGCCAACCTCAGCGGCGTGGAGTACTTGATCCTTTTTGTTGATCCAAAGTACAGTAGGCAAGACTACATTGAGCAGCGGAAACAATACAAAGGTTAATGCCGACAGGTTAAGCATCCGGAGGAAATGTTTGTCTTCCTTTTTGCCGGATTCCAGCAAATTTTCAACAGGCTCGTCCAAGGAACCGGCTATGGCATTAAGCGTATGACCGCGAGGGATGTTCTCACCTTTTTCGATGCGCTGGATGGTGCGGAGATTGACCCCGGCACTTTCTGCCAGCTCTTCCTGGGAGAGTCCTTTGCGCTTTCTGATACTGATTATTTTTTCTGCTGTTGACATCATGTTTCCCTTAAAACTTACACCAGCAAATGTAGCGGATGGACTCCTTTGAAAGTACGGCTTTTTTACGACAACTCTACGGCATTTATGTCATAATGTGCATTATTGTTCCTATTATGCAGCTTTTGGTAAGAAAATAGTAAATGTACTTTCTTTTCTGTAGGTGCTTTTAACCCATATACTGCCGTTCAGTCTTTCTATAGCCATTTTGGCTATGTACAGTCCCAAGCCACTGCCTTTTGATGCTTCCGAGCCCCGGTAAAACATATCAAAGATCTTACTTACCTGGATGTCATCCACCCCTATACCATTATCTTTTATGCTCACCTGTACGCCATCCTTTACAGCCTCTACACGGGTTTCGATCTGAGGGTCTTTCTGGTAGGGTGCAGTAAATAAGATGGCATTTTCCAGCACCTTTTCCAGTGCCAGTTCAACGAGGTAAGGGTTGGATTCATAGTGCTCTACATCCATTTCTGAGGTGAATTTCACCTTGTCTATCAGGTCGTGATGATTTTGATACTGATTTTTGATAATCTTTTTGATCAGGGCAGGGAAATTTATCGGGGCGACCTGCAGTGGCCCTTCAATGATATTGGTCAGTTGTTCAAGGTCGTGGATCAGATGATCGGCTTTTTTTGCGGACAGCTCTATATGGTTGATCGCTGTGGGTAGCTCTCCGGTGCGGAGGTATAGGTCTATGATGTTGGTGAGCCCAAGGATAGATTTTATGGGCCCCCTCAGGTCATGCGAGGCTTTGTAGAAAAACAGTTTCAGGTCCTCATTGGCATTTTTTAATTCAAGGATCTTATTGTTGAGGTGCCTGTTGTAGTGAGCACTGAGGCTGAATATGAGCAAGGATGAAATAACCACAAAAAACCATCCCTTAAACATCTGAACCTCAAGGATTACCTTTTTGTCATCAATAAAAAAGCTTACAATACTATCAGAAACCAAAATCCATAAAACACCTACAATAAAATAAATAATGGCGACTCTGGCCGAAGGTCTGATTTGGGGCATTCTTAGTAACTCTTATCTTTTCGCGAAATGTAAAATTAAGAGTACTCATAACATAAATAAGGAAATGTAATATTTAGTGGTTAAAAAAAGGAATAAGGTATTTAGGTTTTTCCTTCCTGATCATTCTAGCGATAATCAGGAGTATATTTGAGTAGAATGGAAATGCATACTTGCGTTAAGGGTGCATGTAATTATTCTGATTGCAGGTTTAGAACGTATGCTCAACTAAACCCAATTTTGCTTCCCCAATACTATAGACCAAAACCACTAAATTCTACAACTTACCGCTTTACTTCCTCCGGCTTAAACAAACGGGCATCGGCTACAAATGTGCCGAAGGGGAGGAGTGAGGCTACCAAAGCCCAAAAGATCTTGCTAAAGCCCCATTTCAGCTCAGCAGCTACGATGACCACCCAAAGGCAGTAGGCTATGAACAATACGCCGTGAGCCATGCCTACGTATGACGTGGGCTCCGGGATGTCCATCATGTATTTGAGCGGCATACAGATACCTAATAAAAGCAGGTAACTGATACCTTCTAAAAAGCCGAGTACCCTCAGTCTGTTAATATTGGTCTTTAACATGTGTGTGATAGTTTGTGAGTCCTGATAATACAGGTGTAAAGATTATGTCTAACGGTGAATTAAACCAGAGAGGGAAACAAATAATTTCATTTTACGAAAATAAAAGTCCCGGGAGTATAAAATCTTGTTCCCTCGGGACTTTTATAGTAGGCTAATGTTGAGGCTCACCAACGTAGCCTGCCGTTTTTAAGGCATCTACCACTTTTTGCTGAGCATTGCTGTCCGTTGCTTCCACTGTCAGTACCTTGTCCTGGCTTTGAAGGTCAACTTCCCATTTTTTCACTTCGGGCAGTTTCTCCAGTTCA
>NZ_SMLW01000410.1 GCF_009711405.1 Fulvivirga kasyanovii
TCCGTATCAATATCGCCACCGGGGTGCCTTTTCACAGGTTGCCTGTTTTGGATAGCCTCAAAGTAATAAGTAAAGTCAGCATTGGTAAACTTCTTCGGGTCTTGCATTACATGCTGCATAGCCACTCGTGTGGAAGGGACATACTCTATTTTCAGAGTAGGGTAATATTTATTTTTAATATCGATTAACACTTTTTCATTCGTGGAATTCTTTACCGTAACTGCTGTCATACCAGCAAATATTTTATTTATATCAGCCACATTGGCAAGTGTAGGGACCGAGTTATGAGACAATAGCATACTGATATTCGTTATATAGGGAGGGCTGAAAGTGTAAACTTTCTTTCTTTCTTCCGTGATAGTGGCACTCGTTAAACCAAAAACACCGCCTTGGGCTTCCCTGACCTGCTTCATAAACAGTATGAAGTTATCAGAGGCACTTGTTTCATAAGTGATGTTTACACGGATGTTTTCTTTTTGCTCAACAAATTCCTTGAATTTATTCATCAGGTCAAAAGTGATCCCTGTCTTTTTACCATTGATTATGGCTGCAAAGCCTGGTGCCTCGGAATAAGTAAACACCCAGTTGGCTGATCCCTTTGCCTTGGCCTCAGCATAGGTGTCACCCTTAAGCTGACCAAAACCGGTTAAATGAAGGGATTGAAATAAAATTAAAGCGAGGCACAGTTTCAGAAGATTGTTCATTACGTAAAAAATGTTTAAATGGAATAATGCGTAGTTTATTCCATTATAAACATAAAATCAAGCTTTTTACGATAATTCATCTTTCAAGAATTTGGCGGTATAGCTTTCTTCATTTTTCGCTACATCTTCGGGTGTACCAGAACAAACGATTGTTCCACCTCCATTTCCACCTTCCGGGCCTAAGTCCACTATGTGATCTGCGACTTTTATTACATCCATATTATGCTCAATGATCAAAACGGTATTGCCTTTGTCTACGAGCCGGTTAAGCACGTCAAGCAAATGCTGGATGTCCTGGAAGTGCAAACCGGTTGTTGGCTCGTCCAGTATGTACAGTGTTTTCCCGGTATCCTTTTTAGAAAGTTCCGTAGCCAATTTCACCCTTTGAGCCTCACCACCAGACAGTGTCGTGGCGTGTTGGCCCAATGATATGTAGCCAAGGCCAACATCATTCAAGGTTTTGATTTTACGCAGAATCTTAGGCTGGTTTTCAAAGAATTCAACCGACTCTTCAACAGTCATTTCCAGTACATCTGATATGGACTTGCCTTTAAACCTTACTTCCAGGGTTTCACGGTTATAGCGTTTGCCTTTGCAGGTCTCGCATGGCACGTGTACGTCGGGAAGAAAATCCATCTCTATCAGACGCAGACCAGCACCTTCACAGGTCTCGCACCTGCCTCCTTTTACGTTGAATGAAAACCTGCCGGGTTTGTAGCCCCGGATCTTTGCTTCGGGAAGTTCGGCAAACAGAGCCCTGATATCCGTAAACACCCCTGTATAAGTAGCAGGATTGGATCGGGGAGTACGGCCGATAGGGGACTGGTCAACTTCAATTACTTTGTCAAGATCTTCCAATCCTTTTACATCTTTATAGGCCAGTGGTTCTTTTCTGGATCTGTAAAACTTCTGATTAAGGATCGGGAACAAGGTGTCGTGGATCAGGGTAGATTTTCCACTACCGGATACTCCGGTAACCAATGTTAGTGTACCTAAAGGTATTTCGAGACTCACGTTTTTCAGGTTGTGACCACTTGCACCTTTAAGTTTGAGTTTTTTGCCATTGCCTTTCCTTCTCTCGGAAGGGACTTCAATATTACGCTTACCTTTTAGATAATCGGCAGTGGCACTTCCCTGCTTAAGGAATTCCTCAGGAGTCCCCTGGGCAACGATATGCCCGCCATGCCGTCCGGCACCAGGACCGATGTCTATGATGTAATCAGAAGCTAACATCATATCCTTGTCATGCTCGACTACGATTACGGAGTTACCAAGGTCGCGAAGATCTTTGAGTGCTTTGATTAGTTTCACGTTGTCCCTTTGATGCAAACCAATGCTGGGCTCGTCCAGGATATAGAGTACACCTACCAGTTGCGTACCTATCTGCGTCGCCAGCCTGATACGCTGGGCCTCACCACCGGAGAGGGTTCTTAACGGCCTGTTTAGATGCAGGTAATCGAGTCCTACATCCAACAGAAACCCTATTCTTTTCCTGATTTCTTTAAGTACTTCGGCAGCAATTTTATTCTGCTTGTCAGAAAGCCTCAACTCAAGGCCATCAAACCAACTCCACAAAGTTTTGATATCATACTCTGCAAGCTGGGATATATTTTGGTTATCAATAAGGAAATGTAGAGCTTCTTTTTTTAACCTGGCGCCATTACACTCGGGGCAGGTTACAGACACGGTAAAATCATTTACCCATTGCTGTATTTTATCCGAACCGCCTTCTCGTTGCTTCTCCAAAAACTTGATAATACCCTCAAACTTAGTATTCCAATCTGTACCAGGGTATTTGACCGACTTTACGGCAACAGGCACGGAATCTCCATAAAGCAAAGTTTTCAGCACATCTTCGGGAATATTCTTAATCGGCGTAGTCAGGTTTACCTTATACCTTTTCAGAATGGCTTCTATCTTTTTAAAGATCCAGATATCCCTGAATTCTCCCAAGGGCAATATGCCTCCCCTGCTTATGCTCAGGGATTTATCCGGAATTACGGATTCCTCTGTTATTTCTTCGATTACACCCAGTCCGTTGCACTTCGGACAGGCACCATATGGAGAGTTAAATGAAAAAGTATTTGGAGCAGGCTCATCATAAGACAGACCCGATTTAGGGTCCATCAGGTATTTTGAGAAGTGGTGCGTCTGGTTTTCCTGATCCAAAAGCATCAGTACACCCTCTCCCTGCTTTAAAGCTGTTGCCAGCGACTGGCTGATCCTGTACCTGTCATTCTGGTCAACAAGGATGCGGTCAATGACCACTTCAATATCGTGGGTTTTGTAACGGTCAACCTGCATTTTGGGCACCAGCTCCTGTACTTCGCCATCTACACGAACCCGTGAATACCCGCTTTTTCTTATCTGTTGAAAAAGTTCGCGGTAATGCCCTTTACGCCCTTTGACCACGGGAGCGAGAATAGTCAGTTTCTGCCCGTTAAATGCTGAAAGTATATGGTCAAGGATCTGATCCTCAGACTGCCTCACCATTTTTTCTCCGGTAATATAGGAAACGGCTTCTCCCGCCCGGGCGTAAAGCAGCCTCATAAAGTCGTAAATCTCGGTAACCGTACCTACGGTAGATCGAGGGTTTCTGGAGGTGGTTTTTTGCTCAATAGAAATTACGGGGCTAAGTCCGTTGATCTTGTCGACATCAGGTCTTTCCAAATTGCCTATGAAGGAGCGGGCATAGGCGCTAAAGCTTTCCATATAGCGGCGCTGCCCTTCTGCATAGATGGTATCAAAAGCCAGTGAAGACTTGCCGCTACCGCTGATGCCGGTAATGACCACGAGCTTATTTCTTGGAAAAACAAGGTTAACATTTTTAAGGTTATGCTCTCGGGCACCCAGTATTTCTATACTGTCATAGCCGGTTATATCGTAGTCATCCCCTTGTTTCATTACATCCTCATCAGTGATCATAGGCTATGGTAAGTATTGTGTTTAATAATCTACAAAATTGAGCTTTAGATTGTTTATATCCAACTTCTTTAAAACAATCCGGAACAGGAAACAGGCTATGGAATGGAGTAGCCCCTCACTATCTCAAGAAGCTCAAACCAGTCTTCCCTGCCCAGGTCAGCAGTCAGGGATTCTACCGAAGACCTGACTCTTTCCGGGTTCATAGTGCCTATAACGGGAATTATTCCGGATGGATGCTTTAACAACCACGAAAGAAGTAAACTTCCTGTTTCCACACCATATTTGGCAGCAATTCGCTGTACCTCCTGATTTTCCACCAATGTCATCACATTTTCCCGACCACCCAAAGGCGACCATGCCATAGGGTTGATATTGTGCGTCATCAGGTAATCCAAAGTACCATCAAACATGGCCTCGCTTTTAAACAGTGATATCTCTATCTGGTTAGTCACCAAGGGTTGGTCGCAGTACCTTGATAGTAGTTCAAATTGTGTATTGGTAAAGTTTGAAACGCCAAAATGCTGTACCTTCCCTTGCTTTTCTAATTGATCAAAGGCTGCACTAACCTCCTCGGGGTGCATAAGCGGATCTGGTCGATGGATGAGCAGAAGATCGAGGTAATCTGTTTGCAGGTTTTTAAGCGATTGTTCCGCAGAACTAATAATGTGTTCTTTGGAAGTATCATAGTGCTTAATACGATGTGTAGGCCGTTCATCAGCAATAAGCTTGATGCCGCATTTAGATACGAGCTGAATTTTATCCCTCATACCTGCATTTTCCTTCATCCAACCACCAAAAATAGTTTCGCAAGTATAGCCTCCGTATATATCGGCATGATCAAAACTGGTTATGCCGACATCCAGTGCCGCATTAATTAATTCCTCAAGTTTTGCGTGGGTTAATTCATTGATATGCCATTTACCTAAGACAAGGGAAGAAAGCTTTAATGAAGAGTTTGATATAGTTCTTAGCTGGGCCATTGGTTAATATCTGGTTGTTTCAAGTGCGATTATGCAAGATTAAAGTTAGCAACATCCGCCACCGTCGTAAAAATAAGTTGAGTTTGAGATAAAAATATCATCCCTGTCCAGAGCTGCCAATGCACCGGCTGTTTTATCACAAACTGCCAGGGGCTGATTGGACATCAGGATGTGACCTTTTTTATCATCAAAATATTCATCCATACCATAGTAGATGGCTGTTTTACCTGTAAAGACACATGGGCCATCTTCCGGCATAGGGTCTTTAATAGCGCATACCTCTATGCTTTCTATGAAAATGTTTTCTGTAGTATCATAATGTTTTGGTGATAGGATACGATACGGCCGCTTGGCGCGTACCTCTACTGTACCAAAGCCTATATCGGTAATCATTTGGATATAATCTTTTAGAGGCAATGCACCACTAAGACATAACGCTCTCAGGCGCTCATCTCTTTGGAGGTTTTCAGGCATTTGCTGATCGCAAATGGGATCAGACAGTACCAATCTGCCATGAGGCTTTAGTACCCGGTACATTTCAGTCAGGGCTTTCTTAAGGTCTTCTTTGGTAAAAATATTGAACAGGCAATTTTGTGCGGCCACATCTACAGAGGCATCTTCTACCGGCAAGTCAAGCGCATCTCCTTTGCGCAAGTCAACATACTCTGACCTAAACCACGGGTTCTGCCTCTCAGCTTCCTTGAAGTTTTCACTGCTCGCTTCCAGCATTTCGTCCACTACATCCAGACCTATGACCCCGGCTTTACGTCGGCTGAAATAGGCAAACTGCAACAGCTCCATACCTCCACCTACACCTACATACAGAACTGTTGGATCATTGACCAGGTCACGAGGATTTACAGTACTGCCACACCCGTAGTTCATGTCCAGCATCTTTTTTGGGATCTTTAGTTCCGGAAGTTGCCAAACCGGTGTTGTGGTACAGCAGAGGCCTACATCAGGGTTTTCTGCGGCTTTTTTGTAAACATCTTTGGTCGTTTGTAAATAAGTCTCCATTACAATCGCGTTATCAGTTCTATATACAGTTCAGTCAGTTTTGGCTCAGCTTGGCCCGCAGCTTCTATAATTTCTTCTATATTGATCGGCATCAGGTTGTCCGGATCACAGTCATCTGTAAGCACGGATATGGCACAACACGGCAGACTCATATGGTTGGCTACTATCACTTCTGGCACGGTAGACATACCTACTACATCGGCCCCAATATTTCTTAAAAATCTGTATTCTGCCCTGGTTTCAAGATTGGGGCCGGATACAGCCACGTAAACGCCTTTGTTGAGGGTAATGCCCTTTTCAATCGCAATGTCTTCCAGTGTTGCATTTAGTGCTGAATCATATGGATTGCTCATATCCGGAAACCTGGGACCCAGCTCATCAAGATTAGGACCTATCAATGGGTTGTCAGGTAGCAGGTTAATATGATCGGTAAGTAACATCATATCTCCTTTCTTCCAGTCCAGGTTCATGCTACCTCCGGCATTGGATACCAGCAAATATTCGATACCCAATAGTTTCATAACCCTGACGGGGAAGGTAACCTGCTTCATATTATAGCCTTCATAAAAGTGGAACCGGCCATGCATAGCTATCACTTTTTTCCCATTCACTTCTCCGTAAATCAGCTTTCCGCTATGAAACTCTACAGTTGCTACAGGGAAATGGGGAATGTCTTTGTAGGCTATTTCCTTTTCTACTTTTATCTTCGAAACAAACTGATTTCCCAGGCCGGTGCCCAGAATTACACCTATCTGAGGATCAGCGAAGCCTTTTTCCTTTAAAAAACCTGCTGTTTCCTTTATTTGGTCAATTGTCATTATAATAGTTTTTGAACGGGAGTTCCCCGCTGGTTAAGTGCTTGTAAATTTAGCTAACGTGGATTATTATGCAACCGTACCCTGGCAGCTCGAACCCGCACCTGCAGTGCATCCGTAGCAATGCTGACTTATGGCAATATGGCGGCTTTCAAGTTTCTCAAGATTGAAATCATTGATATGCTGACCTGCCTGTTTATCCACTTTTAGCCCTAACATTTGGTTAAAATCGCAGTCATACATGTAGCCGTCATAATCAACAGAGATGGTGTTGCGGCACATAACGCCTTTAACTGCAGCCGGATTAAAAGAGTCAACCAGTTTTTCCATATACTCTTCATAGTTCTCCGTCCGGATCAGAAAATCAAGGAACCTGCTTATGGGGAGGTTGGTGATGGTAAAAAGGCTGTTAAAATCTACATAATAGTGGTTTTTTAGCTCCTTCTTGAAATCCCGCTCAAGTTCTGCCTGGTTGCCCGGAAGGAAGGCTCCACCCGGATTGTAAACCAAATCAAGGTGTAAGCCTGATCCTGCTTTGCCATATCCTACAGCATTAAGCATTTGCAAGGCCTCAATCGATTTAACAAATACCCCTTCCCCTCTCTGACGATCAGTTTTATCAGGCTGATAAAAAGGCAGGGAAGAAACTACCCTTACTCCATTTTTCTTAAAGAATTCGGGAAGGTCATGGTACTTGGGGTTCGCAAGAATTATAGTCAGGTTAGAGCGTACAATAATTTCTTTAACACCGATTTTATGAGCCTCTTCAACAAACCATCTGAAATCAGGATTCATTTCAGGAGCACCGCCTGTGAGGTCCAGAGTGTGGATATTGGTTTTGCTCATAATGTCAAGGCACCTCTGCATGGTTTCCCTTCCCATAATCTCCTTCCTATCGGGCCCGGCATCTACATGGCAGTGTTTACAAACCTGGTTACACATATAACCCACATTCACCTGGAAGATCTCAATGTTTGCGGGCTTTAGCGGAAACTCGCCAAGTGTATCAATTTTTTCACGGAATGTCGGGAGCTTGTCACTCCCAAAAATACCATTTGACAAAAACCTTAACTGTTCCTGTCCACTGGCAAGGGAGTGATTTTGTGACCTTAATGTTTTTATCATGCTATGGTATTTACATGCTAAGCTTCTTGACTTTATTCATCATCTGTACGCCGTGAACCAGTGAAGCTCCTCCACGAATGGCTGTAGTTACATGCACGGCTTCCATCATCTGCTGCTCAGTAGCTCCTTTTTCGAGCGAATCGGAGGTGTAAGCGTCAATACAATAGGGGCATTGCACAGCGTGGGCGACTGCCAGGGCGATCAGGGATTTTTCCCGTGCGGTGAGGGCACCGTCCTTAAAAACGTCTCCGTAATAATCAAAAAATTTTCTAGCCAGTTCTGGCTGAAAATCTGCTACATCTCCAAATTTTTTAAGGTCGGCAGGGTCATAGTAAGTTTTTTCCATCGTAAGTTTTGTTTTCTAAGTCTCATAAAATTAACGCATAACAGTGTATGAAGTTTGATGTACTTCCCTTTAACTGCCAGGCTTGTCTGCACTGAGACAATTATACAAAACTTACGATGGAACCCCCGCTATGGCTATGGGTTTAATGGAATGGCTATGCGGTAGGTTTTATTTCTTTTTACGTCAAGGTGGTCTTCCCTCAACCAAGGGTTATGCCTCTTCAAAAGCTTATAATTGATACCCTGATCTTTAGAAAACGCTACAAGGTCTTTAATGTCATGGTCTATTTCAACATACCTGATTTCTTCAGGATCATATAAATGACGCTTATCTATGTTGAATCCGTACTTTTTTGGGTTCTCAATAATTTCTTTGATCGCGAGTATCCTGAAAACGTATCTTGAGGTTTCTTCATTGAGAAGCAGATCGTAATAGGAGTTCACTTTTTGATTGTCCAGGGCTCTTTGAAGACCTGCCATACCGCGGTTGTAGGAGGCAGCCGCATTCGTCCAGTTATCAAATTTTTGATGGGCTTTCTTCAGGTATTTACATGCAGCCTCTGTAGCCTTTAGTGGATCATAACGTTCATCCACTTCTTTAGTAATTTCCAAGCCATTTTCCTCACCTGACGACTCCAGGATTTGCCAGAAACCAACTGCATTGGCCGGTGAAACTGCATTCACAAAACCGCCTTCTATGGCTGTAAGGTATTTAAAATCATCGGGAATGCCATTTTCAGCCAATATTTTCTCAATTTGTGGCAGCCACTGATGGGCTCTTTTCATCAAAAATATGGTGCTGCTATGCCAATAGGTATTGATATGAAGCTCTCTGTCCAGACGCTCTCTCACATCGGGTATTTCAAGTGGCACACGCTCTCCGGCAAAATACAATTCTTTTGGTAGCTCCAACGATACTGCGTTCAGGTATCCTGCATACTCTCCTGCAGGCGGATTGTCAACTTTGTAAAATGCGTAGTTCTCTTGCTGCTGTTGCTGTGGAACAGCATGCACGGCAGATTCCTTTGATTGCTCACTGTCATACTTTATATATGAACAAACTAAAATGAGCGCGAGCAACGAAATGGCGTGGGGGAAGTATTTCATATGAGTGAGAGTTAAAAAAGTTTAGACTACAAAACATCTAATGTGACAGGAACAAAAATAGTTCCACTGCTTATGCTTCTCAAAAAATAAAATTTCGCAAAAGACCTGTTCCCAAACAGGGAAGTTTGCCTCAAGCCTGAATTGCAAAATCCAGACTT
>NZ_SMLW01000015.1 GCF_009711405.1 Fulvivirga kasyanovii
ATTGACCAACAGATCAAAATTTTAACCTGTCCATAATTTTACTCTGTACAACTGACCATGACTTTTAGAAAAAAATCAGCCTCTATGTGACTTTTTGGTTACTCCCCGTCTCAGAAAGTAAGATGCCAGATAATATTTCAAATAGTAGCATGTATTTGTTCAGGCCGGTCATTTTCTCCTTCCTGACCGCTCTGGCAATCCTCTTTTCACCCAACCTGGCCGACAACAGCTTTGATACCAC